>JBKJRG010000232.1:0-7842 GCA_046594805.1 Opitutaceae bacterium
CCCGGCTCGCGTTGGCTGCATCGATCGGCTGGCCGACGCAGCCGAAAATCACCTCGTCGATCTGCCCCGGATCGAGGCCCGTGCGGGCCAGGACGGCGGCGGCGGCGGTGCGGCCAAGCTCGACGGCATCGGCGCGGGTCAGGGCCGTGCCCATTTTGCAGAACGGCGTGCGCACGCCGTCGACGATGTAGAGGGATTCTTTCATGTGGAAGCGGGAGGAAAAGGGCATGGGCGTCGCTTGACGCCCGGGCGCCGTCAAGCGGCGCCCCTACGCAAGCGTTTACGCGTGGGTCTCCTGGGGTTGCTGGAAGGCCGCGCGGGCCGGTTGGAGCGGGGCAGTATCGACGTGACGATCCGGCTGGCTTTGCACGGTCACCGGCGCCGGCGCGACCGCCTTCGGCCGGTTGTCGACGACCTTCTGCTCCTTCAGGGCGATGCCCACCTTGTGGAGCACCTTAATTTCGTCGGCGGTGTGGAATTCGACCCGATTGGGCCGCAACTCGAAATCCGCCTGCAACAGATCGCGCAGCGAACGCTCGAGCGTGGCTTCCTGCACGCCGTCCATCTTGGCAACGTGCAGCACAATTTCGTCGAGGTCGAGCGGATCGTCGTGCGCCTTGCGCATCTCGATCTGCCAGGCGCCGACGCCCTTCGCGTCGTCGAGGGCATGCTCCAGATCGTTGAAGTCGACGATCGTGCCCTTGACCTTCTGGAACCGCATCGCGCGCACGTCCGACACGCGCGAGATCCGACCCATCAGCCGCGGCAGCGTGCGGCCGCAGCAGGGGCAGGTCTCGTAGGAAATCCCGTTCTCGATGAAATCGCCCGTGCGGTAACGGAGGACCACGGTCCCGCGTTGATCCAGCGGCGTCCACACAATCTCGCCGCGCTCGCCATCGGGCACGGCCTTGCCGGTCTCGGGGTTGACCACTTCGATGATCCCCATGTCGGGATAAAGGTGATACCCGGTCGGGGCGTCGCCGGCCGGCACCGGGCATTCGGTCCAGGCGAGCTTCGCCTCCGTGAAACCATAGGTCGCGACCACCTGCACGCCGGGCGAGCCGAGCTGGTCGCACATGGCGGAGAGCTTGCGGCGCGTGCCATCCGGGACTTTTTCGCCGCCGAGGCAGATGAGCCGGATGCCCTCGAGCCGCAGCTTTTCGTCGATCGCCTGCTGCAGCACGTGATAGATGAACGTCGGCATCGCCACGAGCACGGCGGGCTTCAGCTTGGCGATGGCACGGAGGTTGCCTTCCGTGCCCATGCATTTGCCGCCGCCGGTCGCGAGCGAGAAGGTGTTCCGATCCATCCCGGCGTAGTGCATGCACCAGAACGCGAGGTGGGGCGCGAAGGGAAACATGTTCAACATCCGCTCGTCGCGCGTGACGCGCGCGATTTCCGCGATGCGGCCGCCGCCGACGGCGAGATTGTGCAGGTCGCGCTGCGAGTAGAGGAACGAGACCGACTCCGTCGAACGGCCGGTCGTGGCGGTCATGAAGGTCGGCCGCCACTCGCGATCGAGCTCCTCTTTCACCCGGGCGCGGCCGGTGAACAGGGCGCGCGCAATCACGCCCGGGCGCTTCGAGAGGACTTTGGGGTCCGGGATCAGCGCGAAGCCCAGGCTGCGCTTGGGATTCTCGGGCGTCGGCAGCAGATCCTCCTTCGAGGTGAAGGGGATTTTCTGGAGGTCGTCGATCGACCGGATATCGGATGCCTGCAGGCCCTGCTCGCGGAAAACGCCTTTATAATGGGCGGAGAAAGGCAGAACGCAGTCGCGGAGATAGCGGTGGAGCTTTTGGTTCTGCAGCTCGCGAACGCGCTCCCGGTCAAGGCAATGCCAGTGGGACGTCAACGCATGGGTGGACATGGGGGGAAAGCAAACAAGGGAAGTTGAGGTAGAGACCCAGGTGCGGCCTGGGTTAGCCAACCCGCCGGAAATGGGGTAAAGCTGGCATTGGTATAGTCCAAGGGAGCGCGGAGGCGTTCCCGGGGGCGTTTCGGATAAAGCAGGAAAGTTGCGGCGGAAAAACTCCGATGCCGGGAGGGCGCCGAAGGGAAGTTGAAGGGCAGGCCGGCGGCGGAACGCCGGCAGGGTCGAAGCAGGAAACTAGGCAGCGACTGCGACGGACACGGACGGGGTGATGGGCGAAACCGGAGCGAGGGGGCGCTGACCAAGAAACGCGGCAATCTCCGGGATGCGGAGCTGGCCGTCGCGCTCGCCGATTTCGATCATCTTGCGAATGAACTTGGGCTGAAAGAGGAGTGTCGCGATCATGTCGGACCGGTTGGTCTCGCGGCTGCCCAGCCCGCGGATGATGTGGCGCAACGTGCGTGGCAGCTCGTTTTCGAACTCACCCGCGATGACGCTCAAATCCTGCGAGGGACGGATCACCAGGGCATCCACCCGGCGCAGCCCGAGTTCCTTGCTCTTGGGATGCTCGGCGATGAGCTGGTTCATCCGGCGCAGCTCGGTCGCGTCCGTATCGAGCATGTCCAGGAAAACAGATTCCAACAACACGCTCAACACCGTCGCGGGCGGCGGATAATCGTCCGTGGGGCGGCTCGCTTCGGAGCGCCCAGGTTCGACTGACGTGGAGATCGCGATGACGCGATCGGCCCCGAGGTTGACGGCAGGCGAGAGGGGCGCGGTAAGCCGGATGCCGCCATCGCCGTGCCAGCCGTTTTCGAGCTGTGCTGCAGGAAATACGAGAGGGAGCGACGAGGACGCCATGATGTGCTCCACCGTCAGGGTCGTCGGGATGCCGCAACGCTCCATGCTGTTCCAAGGTTGCACGTCCACACCCTGCACCCACGCCACCGACTGCGCGGTCGGGTACTTCGTGGTCATGACGCCCACGCCGTGGAGCCGGCCGGAACGGATGTTCTCCGCGACGCCGTGCAGGACGCCATCGGTGGTGCCGAGGGCGCGATGGAGAAAGCTCCGCAAAGGGGCCGTGTCGAGCATTCCGCGGCGCGTGGGCAGCAGATGCGCGCCGCCGGTGAGCATCCGGAACATCCACTTTATGCCGCTCGCGCTGAGCGAACCGAGACTCGCCTTGAATACTTGATCCAGGGTCAGGCCCTCCCAGTGGGAGGCGAGCTCCTCGACCGCGTCCGGAAATTCCTTGGCGATGTTCGCGAGCAGCGCGGTGTTGATCGCGCCGGCGGACACTCCGGTCAAAATCGGAAAACGCAGCTCCGGAAAAGCGCGGGCAATCACCCGCAACACTCCGACCTGATAGGCACCACGTGCACCGCCACCCGCGAGAAGAAGAGCTGTCTTGGGAGCGTTGGAGTTCACGGTTTCGGGTTTCGGAGGGTTCGAGGTCTCGGTGGTCAGCGACGGGGGGTACCGCTTAGGACCAACAGCATACCAATTTCGTTCCGTCGTCGGGAGGGACATCTGCGCCCACCTGCGCATGGGGCGGAGACCCCGTCCCCTGATCCGGAACCTGCGAACCCCAGGTGCGTTGACGTCCTGCGAGCCGACGGAAAATCGCGTGTTTTCGCGGCACCCCGAGGGTGAAGATGTTGTCACATTCGCCCCGCGGGCGAGGGGCGGAAACCGCTCGCTGGAAATGGGGTTGCGGCGGCGCGGGCGGTCGCACCGCGGCGAGGATGCCGCGGCTTCATCGCATACTTCAGTCAGCCGAGCGCGAGGCCAACTGCTCTCGCAGCCAGCCAGGACGATTCGTGGTGATCCCTTGCACGCCCGCCGCGATCAATTCCCGCGCTTCCCCGGGATCGTCGACGGTCCAGGCATACAGCGTCAGGCCCGCATCGCGTACGCGGGTGGCGAACGAGCAGTCGACAGGCCACGCCGCCTCGAGGTCAATTCCATCGAGCCCCGCCGCGCAACACGTCGCAATTATTTCCTCCACGGGTGGACGCAAACCACCGGCCTCGCGTTCAAGAATCCAGCATGCCTCACAGCGGGGCAGGGCATTTTTCGCAGCGTGCACGGCGTCGAACTGGAAAGAGATCACGGCGACTTGCGCGGGCTGCAAAGTGCTGCGCGCCAGGCAGCGCACGAGTTCTGGTACCGCTTCAGGACCGTTTTTCAGCTCAATGAAGATGCGCTTCCCGGCCGGCATCAGCGCCAGCAGTTGGTCCAGCGACGGAATTTTTTCCCCGGCAAACCGCGGAGACTTCCAGGCGCCGACGTCGAGCTGCTGCAACCCGGCCCACTCCATGTCCGCGATGACCAGCGTGCGCGGGCTGACGCGCGCAGTGTTTTCATCGTGGATCACCGCGAGCCGGCCGTCGTTCGTCAACTGGACGTCGCACTCGAGTGCGTCGGCCCCCTGTTCCCACGCCAGTCGCGCGGCGGCGAGGGTGTTCTCCGGCGCGTCGTGCGAAGCGCCGCGGTGCGCGATTATTTCCATGGCAGCGAGGCGAGCAGCGTGGTGAAACCAGGCAGCCTTGGGCGAGTAACTTCTGGCGGTTCGAAGAATAGGGAGGCGCATCTGCCGGTTGGCGGTGGAATCCGGCTCCCGAGGAGCGGCGGTTTCCCAACCGCCGATAATCAGAGCGATCACCCTTCGATACCTTTTCGGACTCCTTTTGGGCGCTTGGGAAAGCGCCCCTCCGTACGAGGACCCTTGCGGCGCTTGGGATACCCATCCCCGACGATTACCGGCGCGTCGCACCTTGCCCGCATCCCTTTGGCCCTTGAATCGTCTCGCCTCCGCCGCAGCTCAAACGCTCCTTTTGATTCCCGCCCATGCCTTCCACCCCTTTCCCCCTGCTCCGTGCGTCCGTGGTGGCCAGCCTGCTCGGCTGCCTCGTCCCCGCTCTGGTCGCAGCTGAAGATCCCCGTCCTGCCGCGCCTTCGCCCGGCGAAGTCAACCGGGCCGCGAAGGCCGCGCGCGGCGCCGCCGAGGCCGGGGCCTCGGGGGAGCTGCGGCTCCACAAGTGGTCGGGCGCCCTCAACGTCCCCGACCCGGTGGCCTGCGCGGTGGATCCCCAAGGGCGCGTCTACGTCGCCGCCACGACGCGCCGCAAAGTGGGCGACCTCGATATTCGCGAGCACACGATGTGGATCCCGAACGATGTCGCGCTCGACAGCGTGGAGGCGAAGCAGGCCTTTTATCGCGACGTGCTCGCCCCGGGAAAAATGCGCGCGCCGCGCGGTGGGCTGGCCGATCATAACAAGGATGGCTCGATCGATTGGAAGGATCTGACGCACTACACCGAGCGGATCTACCAGTTGCGCGACACCGATGGCGATGGCACGGCCGACAAGATCACGGTGTTTGCCGAGGGATTTAACACCGAGTTGACCGGCATTGCCGCGGGCGTGATGTACCACGACGGCTGGATCTATGCCACCATCGCACCCGACTTGTGGCGACTGAAGGACACGGATGACGACGGCGTGGCCGACGTCCGCGAAATCGTGGCCAGCGGCTTCGGGATTCATATCGCCTATGCCGGGCACGACATGCACGGCCTCAGCGTCGGGCCGGATGGGCGAATTTATTGGAGCATCGGCGACAAGGGGCTGAATGTGACCTCGAAGGAAGGCCGCAAATTCTACTACCCGAACGAAGGCGCCGTGATGCGCGTGGAGCCGGACGGCTCGAATTTCGAAGTTTATGCCCACGGCCTGCGCAACCCGCAGGAGCCGGCGTTCGACGACTACGGCGACCTCTTCGCGGTCGACAACGACGCCGATCAGCCGGGTGAGCGCGAGCGGTTCGTCTATATTGTGGAGGGCAGCGACAGCGGCTGGCGCTGCAATTTCCAGTACATGAAAATGGACAGTCCCTGGATGCGCGAAGGCTTGTGGAAGCCGGCATTCCCCGGACAGGCCGCTTATCTTTTGCCCCCGCTTGCCATTTATTCCGACGGCCCCGCGGGTTTCCTGCGCGATCCCGGCACCGCCTTGAGCGATACCCAGCGCGGGATGTTTTTGCTCAATGAATTCCCATCCGGAAAAATGCGCGGCTTCCGCGCCGAGCGCGACGGGGCGTCATTCAAGATGACCGATGCGCGGATCCTCAACGACGGCGTCATGGGCATTGGCATGAGCTGGCATCCCGACGGCTCGCTCATGATGGTCGACTGGATCGGCGGGTATCCCCTCGATGGGCTGGGCGCGCTGTGGCGGGTCGATGCCAAGGGGGGCGCGAACAATCCGGCGCGGCAGGAGACGGCACGTTTGCTCGCGGCCGGTTTCGGCAAAACGAATGACGCGGATCTGACGGCGCAACTCGGGCACCGCGACCAGCGCGTGCGGCAGGGCGCGCAACTCGAGCTCGCCCGGCGCAACCGCGCGGCCGTCTTCCTCGCCGTGGCGGCCGATGCCAAGGCGACGCCCCTCGCGCGCATCCACGCCTTGTGGGGCATCGGCCAGTTGCTCCGCCGCGGCGCGGCGGAGGTCACTTCCGCCCTCCCCTTCCTGCGTAATCCCGACAGCGAGATGCGCGCGCAGACGGCCAAGATTCTGGGTGACGCCCCTGCCGCCGCGAAGTCCCAGGCCGCCGCGCTGATCGCTTTGCTGGGCGATACTTCGCCCCGGGCGCGACTCCAGGCCGCGATTGCGTTGGGCAAACTCCGCGAGCCGTCGGCCGTCGACGCGCTTTTCGCCCTCGCCGCCAAAGACGGCGCGGTGCCGGTCCTTTATCATGCGGCCGTAACCGGGCTCGCGGGCTGCGCCACGCCGGCCCAGCTTGCCGCGAAGAAAACGGATTCCTCGCTCAACGTTCGACTGGCGAGCGTGGTGGCGCTCCGTCGCCAGGCTGCTCCCGCCATTGCCGGCTTCCTGCAGGACGCCGAGCTGCGCGTGGTCGAAGAGGCGGCGCGCGGGATTCATGACGGCGTCGGGATTCCGGCCGCGCTCCCTGCGCTGGCCGCCCTCACGAGTGCCGCGCACCGCAGTGACATCATCACGCGCCGGGCGCTCAACGCCGCCTTCCGGCTCGGCACGGTCGAAGGCGCCACCCAGCTCCTCACGTTTGCGCTCCAGGATTCCGCCCCGCGCGCCATGCGCGAAGAAGCGTTAATCACGCTGCGCACCTGGAAAACTCCGCCGCCGCTCGACCGGGTCGACGGCTATGCGCGCAAGATCCAGACCGCGCGGATCGACGATGTACTCACGCCGAAGCTCGAGCCGCTGCTCGCGCTGGCGGACCCGGCGCTGAAGACCCTCGCGATCGAAATCATGATCGCCCACGCGTTGCGCGCGGCGCCGGAGCAAATCGCCGCCATCGTACGCGATTCGAAAGCGGCCGCCGAGCTGCGCGCCCAATCGCTGCGGCTGATCGCGGGCGAACAACGTGGCGATCCGGCGTTCGCGCGCGCGCTCGATGCCGCGCTCACCGCCGATGCACCGTCGCCCCTGCACCAGGCCGGGCTCGAGATGTTGCTCCCGGACCAACCAGACCGACTGGTCACGGAAGCGCGGGGGGTGTTGCAGCGTTCGAGTATTCCGGGAAAACAGCACGCGATCGCGCTCCTGGCCAAAGCCGGCCACCCGGCAGCCGACGGCGTGCTGGACAACCTGGCCGAGACGCTCACGAAGGGCACCGCGGCCCCCGCAATCACCCTGGATGTCGTTGAAGCGTTGCGCGCGCGCAGCGCGGCCAATCCCACGCTCGCCGCCCGCTTGAAAGCCTACGGCGCGTCACCCGGCGCCGCGACCAATGCCGAGTTGCTGACCGGGGGCGACCCGGTGCGCGGACGCGAGGTGGTGCAGTCTCATCTCAATGCCAACTGCATGGCCTGCCACGCGGTCGCCACCGGTGGGGGCAGCGAAGTCGGCCCGAATCTCAGCGCCATCGGGAGCCAGCGCGACGCCGCGTACCTGCTCGAGTCGCTCCTCGCTCCCTCGGCCAAAAT
>JBKJRG010000338.1:0-3642 GCA_046594805.1 Opitutaceae bacterium
AAATACTGCATCGTGATGTAAAGCCCGACCGCGAGGATCAGGACGAAAACGAGGCCGAAGCCGAAAATCTTTTTCATGGGGGTGGGAGACGGAACAAGCGCGGTGCACGCCGGTTGAGCACACGGACCCCGGGGCGTGCCGGTGGTTCGCCAGTTTACGTCGGCGCCGCATCGTGGATGCGGTGGAGGGGCTCGAAGAGGCATCATGCCCTGACATGCCAGTCAGCAGGCCCGTTGTCCGGCTCGTGCTCTTGCTCGTGCTCGTAATCGTGCTCGAGAGATAGGGGAGCCACGACGGGCCAACTGCGATTGCCATTCCGAGCACGAGCACGAGTACGAGCACGAGCAAGAGCACGAAAACGCGAACAGGAACGGCAGGCAGGAAGGCTTCGCCGCTACGGCGAGCCCCGGAATTTCGCTTGTGTCGCCCGCGCGGGTAGCGTGACGGTGTAGGAGCGCAGTCTTGCTGCGCCCTGGTCGGCGCGGCGGAGGGCGCAGCACGCAGTTTTCGCAATCCCATTTTCCATGGCCCAAGCTTACACCGAAGCGAGCATCAAGACCCTCTCCTCGCTGGAGCATATCCGGCTGCGCCCGGGCATGTACATCGGGCGGCTCGGTAACGGCGCCCACGCGGAGGATGGCATTTACGTCCTGCTCAAGGAGACAATCGACAACTCGATCGACGAATTCACCATGGGCCAGGGCCGGAAGATCGAGGTCGAGCTGACTGAGCGCACCCTGCGCGTGCGCGACTACGGCCGCGGCATCCCACTGGGCAAACTGGTCGACTGCGTCTCGATCATCAACACGGGCGCGAAATATGACAGCGAGACTTTCCAAAAATCCGTCGGCTTGAACGGCGTCGGCCAGAAGGCGGTCAACGCCCTCGCGTTCGAATACCGCGCGCAGGCGTTTCGCGAAGGGCAAACCAAGGTGGTCGAGTTCGAGAAAGGTAAACTCCGCAAGGAGTCGAAGGTGACGAAGTCCGAGGAGCGGAACGGCACGTTGATCGAGTTCACGCCGGACGAGGCGCTGTTCGGGAAGGATTTTCGGTTCCGCACCGAGTTCATCGAGGACATGCTGTGGAACTACGCCTTCCTCAATCGCGGTCTCACGCTCACGCTGAACGGCAAGCCGTTCAAGTCGGAGAATGGCCTGAAGGATTTGCTGACCAAGGAACTGAGTGGCGAGCCGCTCTATCCGATCATTCACCTCGAGGGCGACGACATCGAAGTGGCCTTCACCCACGGCAGCCATTACGGCGAGGAGTACTGGTCGTTCGTCAACGGCCAGCATACCACGATGGGCGGCACTCACCTCGCCGCCTTCCGCGAATCGCTGGTCGAGACCGTCCGCAATTTCTTCAAGAAAGACTACGACGCCGCCGACGTGCGCCAGTCGATCGACGCGGCGATTGTTGTCCGCGTCCAGGAGCCGGTCTTCGAGTCGCAAACCAAGACCAAGCTCGGCTCGAACGACATGGCACCGGGCGGCGCGAGCATCAAGGAATTCGTCGGCAAGTTCATGCAGCAGGCCCTCGACGGCTACCTGCACAAGAACAAGGAGACGGCCGAGGTCATCAAGCGGAAGATCGAGGAGAACGAGCACGAGCGGAAAGAGCTGGCCGGAATCCGCAACCTGGCGCGCGAGCGCGCGAAGAAGGCGTCGCTGCATAACCGCAAGCTGCGCGACTGCCGCGTCCACCTCGGGGATCGCTCGGAGCGCAACGAGGACAGTACGCTGTTCATCGTCGAGGGTGATTCCGCCGCCGGGTCGCTCACGGCGACGCGCGATGTGCAGACCCAGGCGGTCTTCGCCTTGAAGGGCAAGCCGCTCAACACTTATGGGCTCTCGAAAAAGGTCATCTACGAGAACGAGGAATTCCACCTGCTGCAATCGGCGCTGAACGTCGAGGAGGCGATGGACGGGCTGCGTTACAACAAGATCGTCATCGCCACGGACGCCGACGTCGACGGCATGCACATCCGGCTCCTGCTGATTTCGTTTTTCCTGCAGTTTTTCCCGGACCTCATCCGCCACGGCCACCTCTTCATCCTCGACACGCCGCTCTTCCGCGTCCGCAACAAGAAGAAGACGATTTATTGTTATTCAGAGCAGGAGAAGCAGGCCGCGATCGTGGAGCTGGGAGCGACGCACGAGATCACGCGGTTCAAGGGCCTGGGCGAAATCTCGGCGGGCGAATTCAAGGACTTCATCGGCGAGAACATCCGGCTGGAGCCGGTTTCGCTGAATCACCTGCAGGACAGCGCGGAGTTATTGAGCTTCTACATGGGCAAGAACACCCCCGAGCGGCAGGACTTCATCATCGACAATCTGCGGGTGGAAAAAGATTTGGTGGAGGTGTGAGGGTGGTGGTTTGCCGGCAGATGAGCCTCCTTGATGGCGACGTGGCGCGCCCGCCCCATTGCGCCGGTCTAAGAGCGCCTCGAAAAAGTCGGCTTGAAGGTGGGGGTGGCTCTCTGAGCCGCCCTGAGTTTGACTGGCGAATCGCGCGGGAACCAAGGCCGGCTCGGAGAGCCAGCCCCACCTTTCTTAGGCGCCTGCCGCTACGAAAGCAGGTGTTTGGTTTTTGGGCACTTGCCCTCGCGGTCGCTCTCTTCACCGGCTGCGCCACCGCGCCGAAGACCCGCGTCTCGCTCGAGGCGATTCCGCCCGAGCAGGTGGCGCGGGCCGGGCGAAACCTCGCCCTCTTCCACAAGGCCTGGGACCTGGTGAACCGGAAACATTACGATCCCAAATTCCAAGGGGTGGATTGGGAGGCGGCCGCGGCGCGTTTCGGCGCGCAGGCGGCGGCGGCGCCCGATGAGGCCGCCTTGTACCGCACGCTCAACGCAATGATTGGACTGTTGCGCGACAGTCACACCCACGCGCTCACCCCGGCGCAGGCCGAGGAGCGTCGCACCCACCAGCGGGCACGCACGGGTTTCAACATGGTGCGGGTGGCGGGCCGCTGGGTGGTCAACGACGTCCTGCCGGGCAGCCCGGCCGAGGAGGCGGGCGTGAAAGTGGGCTGGATCGTGGTGTCGCGCAACGGCGAGCCCCTCGGCATCCGGCTGGATTTCCGGCCGCGCGTCGGCGACGAATGGCAGTGGGAATTTCTCGACGACAAGGATCAGCGGGTGATGCTCGCGCCCAAGGCCAGGACGCTTTCCACGGCGCCGCGTCAAATCGCCCGCGAGTTGGAGGAAGGTTTTGTTTACCTGCGCTTTGATGGCTTCGACGGCACAGATCGGCGCTGGCTGAGCAAGCAACTCAAGCAGCATGCCGCCGCGCCGGGCGTGGTGATCGACCTCCGGCGCAATCCGGGCGGCGACACGTTCTCCCTCGGGACGGCCATTGGGGAGTTCTTCGACCGGGGGGTCGACTGCGGCACGTTCATCGATCGCGACGGCGCCCGCTCGGTGAAAAACTCCTGGCAGATCGGCTCCGCCAATTATCGCGGCAAGGTGGCGGTGCTGGTCGATACCGCCACGGCCAGCGCCGGCGAAATTTTTTCCGCCGTGCTGCAGGATCACGGCCGCGCGACGGTCATCGGCCGCAAGACCGCCGGCGCCGTGCTCGCGAGCTGGTTCTACCGGCTGCCCGACAGCGGCGAGTTGCAGTTGAGCCGGCAGGATTACGT
>JBKJRG010000693.1:0-4728 GCA_046594805.1 Opitutaceae bacterium
GCCAGACGATGTAGCGGTCCACTTCAACGACGATGTCGTTTTCCGTCTTGGGAGCGTTGGCCATGAAATACTCGATTGCGCGCTGCCGGCTCCAGGCTTTCGCGTGCATGCCGGTGTCGACCACCAGCCGCACTGCCCGCCACATCTCATAGGTGAGCTGGCCGAACTTCGAATAGGGGTCCTGATAGAAACCCATCTCCTCGCCGAGGCTCTCGGCATAGAGGCCCCAGCCTTCGACGAACCCCGTGTAGCCCCACGAGTTTTTGCGAAACTCCGGCAGGCCCTCGATCTCCTGGGCGAGCGAGAGCTGCAGATGGTGGCCGGGCACCGCCTCGTGCAGGGTCAGCGCTTCCATTTCCCACTTGGGGCGCGTGTGCAGCGCATAGGTGTTGGCGAAATAATACCCCGGCCGGCCCGCCTCGTGGGAACCAGGCCAGTAATAAGCGGTGGTTTGGGATTTTTCCGCGTACGAGGGCACGGGGATTACGCCGTAAGGCATGCGCGGCAGCGTCCGGAACAGCTTCATCAGCTCCGGGTCGGCGCGCTTGGAAATGTCCCGATACGTCCGCAGCAACTCTTCCTTGTCGGTGAAGAAAAATTTCGGATCGGTCCGCAGGTGGGTGAAAAAATCGGCCAGGCTCCCCTTGAATCCGGCGCTGGTTTTTACCCGCTCCATCTCCGCGCGGATCCGGGCCACTTCCGCCAGCCCGATTTCGTGAATGCGATCCGGCGTGTGATCGGTCGTGGTCTGCGTGCGGACGCGATAGGCATACCACGCGGCGCCATCCGGCAGCGCGGTGGCCGCGATGGTTTCCCTCGCGCGCGGGAGATAGCGGTCCTGCAGGAAGGCGTGCAGCCGGCGCCACGCGGGCACGACTTCCTCCCGATAGACGCGCACCGCCTCCTTCGCGTGGCGCTGGCGCACCTCTTCCGGCACTGTGGGCGGGACGGAGCCGAAACCCGCCAGCAGCGGGCTCTTCAACGGATCGTCCACAATCTGGTTGAGCACCTGCTGCGGCACATCCCGCAGCGTGATTTGCGGCGGCGTCACGCCCCGCCCGAGTCCGTCTTCCAGCAAGGCAATGGTCTGGTCGACCAGCCGTGGCAGGGCCTTGAGCCGCACGACCTGGTTTTCCAAATCGGCGCCTGTCGCATTGCGCATGATCGTGAAAGTCCGCGCGGCGGCCTGCTGCACGCCGCCCATCTGGTTGAGGGCAAGCAGCTCCGCGGGAAAACGCTGACCTTCAATCGCATCGTCCACCTGTTGCTTGAAGAGCTCGTAGCTGACTCTATCGATTTCGCCGAGCGCGGCCGGGTCGATGGAGGCGACGGCGCGGCGGGCGTGCTGGGGCGTCGCGCGGCGGCGGGCGATCGCTTCGGACGACCAGTCGGTCCACCGGTGATCGGCGCCCGGACGGCCCATGAAGGTCGCTAACTCAGGATCCTCCTCGAGCGTTATTTCCCAGCCGGCCTTGAACAATTCCTGGACGCGCGCCGTTTCGGACTCACGGCCCTTCGCGTCAATAATCGCCTGGTAACGCGCCGCGGCGTCGGCGGCGCGGGCGGGAACGAGGGCGGAGGCGGCGAGCAGCCCGGCAAGAAAGAGGCAAAGATGCATGGCGCGAGGAAAGCAGCTCCGCATTGGCCGCCAAATGCATTCGTGCGTGGCCGAAGGTAGCGGAAGGCGTGAGCCTTTCGCCGCAGACACGAAACGCTCACGCGTTCCGCTACGGCCTGATTGCGGAAGCGTGCGCCTTCCGAGACGGCAAGAAAAGTCCGCTCCCAGGTTCACCGACCCCGAGTACGGTGAGCGAGATCAAGACCAGGCTCACCAGTACATACGGGGCGGCCGCTGCGCCTGAACTCAAGGCCCAGCCGTAATCGAAAACGAGCGGGTGCGGCCAGAGCGCGCGGCTCACGTAGAGTACGACCGCGCGACATTCGGTCAGTACATAGCTCAGGGACGACACGCCGCCGTCAAAACCCACCCCGCGCTCGCCGAGCTTGGAAGCGATGACGAGGAAACCGAGGAGCAGCCAAGTCGATGCGAGGGCGGTATGAATGGGCCAGCGTTGCCTCCAAGCTTCGCGCCATGAGCCGGCAACAAACGTCCGATCGTACAGCAGCACCAGGAGCGGCGCGGTCACCATCACCTCCTTGCTCGCCATGCCTGCGGCGTAGGGGATCCCGGCGAGCCAGCGCCAACGGTGGCCGGGCGAATCCGTGCTGCGAATGAAGGCGTAGAGCGTGAAGAGATTTCATCCCGTCGTTCCATCGCGCTCTGACGATGCGGAAAACTGCGGGTCTCCGCCTAGGTGCGGCGCGACGACAGGCCGGCCAGCGGCAGCCCGACCAACTGCGCGGTGGCTCTACCACTCGAACACCAAGGCACCCAGGTCCACCTTGCCATTTCGGATGAGAATCGAGCGGCCGGCATAGTCGCGTGGCGGGGGAGCAGGCAGCGCGAGGCCGCTGCCGATCGCCGGGGAGTTCTCGCGCAGGGAATATGCGGCAATGGCCGATCGCCAGGTGTCACCGCCGCCGCGCACCTGGCTGAATCGCGGATCGCCGGTGAGCTTGTGCGGGTCGGCGGGCTCGCTGGCCGGATGGTGGCCGTAGAGCAGGTTGTGCTCGAAACGGTTGTTCCGGCTCTCGCCGAGATCGTAGACCGCGCGGGTCGAGTCGTTGTAGATGATGTTGTTCGCGTACGTGACGCCGTCCGACCAGCCCTGCCAGGTCTTGTGATAAATGATCCGCGGCGCCGCTCCCGCTTCGCGCGGATTCGCCATGTCCGCCTTCACATAAAGCGTGTTATTGTGGACGAGCGCATTCGTCACCGTGCCGGAAACGCGGATCAGGTTTCCGCCGTCGTTCTGGCTGATGTTGTAGCGCACGATGGTGCCATCGTTGAATCCGTTGGGCCGGCCACCCTGGCTGCAGATCAGCATGAAGCCATATTCGTTGTCGTGGCTGTAGTTGAACTGGAAGATGCTGCGCCTGGAATTGTAGTCGCTGTCGAAGCCGGAAGCATCGCTGTCCCCGGGGTTGTAGCGCGTGAAACAAGCCTCGTTGAACTGCACCAGGGCGTCGTCGCAGTGGAAGATAAACATGCCATTGCCGCTGCCGAGCAGGCCGCATTCGCGAAACACGTTGTGCTCGACCAGCGGTGAGACGCAGCCGCGGAGGATAAGCCCGTTGCGCGCGATGCGATCGAAGGTGTTGCCGCGAATGATGACGCGGGTGCTCGGAAACCAGGTGCGCGGATCGTTCTCGCGGTGCCCTGTCATCCAGGTGGAATGCGACACGAGACCGATGGGGCCGACGTTGCGGAGCGTGCAGCCCTCGACGAGCAGATCATCCCACGCCGTGGGCGTCTTCGTGCCCTCGATCAGAAATGCAATTCCCCCGAATGATTTCGCCAGGACATCGCCATCATCACGATAATCGGAGACGGCATTGACGTCATGAAGGTGGAGGTTTTTCAGGTGGATGTGACGCAAGATGCCGCAGTCGTTCGCGCGGATTTCCACGGCGCGGTGGCGTTGGGCGGTCGCGGCGGAGAAGTTTGTCAGTTCCAGCTCGGTGATTTCCCAGCCTTCCTGGTTGATGAGCGAAACGAGCCACGGCACGCGACCGTGCCCGTGCAGCGCGGGCGGTGCGCCCTCGCCATACCGCCCCACCACGATGGGCTTTTCCGGCGTTCCCGATCCGAGCGGCCGTAATTGCTCGGCGTTCCATGCGCTTCCCGCCCGCAGGAGAATCCGGTCACCCGGGGCAAAGATAGTCGCATTCACGCGGGCCAGCGTCTGCCAGGCACGCTCCGGGCTCAGCCCATCGCGGTGATCGTCGCCCGCGCCGCGGTCGACGTGATAGGTCGCGGCCGAGGCGACGAGAGCAGAGATTAACCCGAGGACGAACAACCGGGGAAGCCACATTCCCTGGAGCGTGATGGAAGCGAAAGACGCGCGCGAGCGGGTAATATTGCAACTGATTCGGCGCGGCCCGGCACGGCGGGTTGGGTGGGTGCGGACGGCGGCCACGGTCCGCGACGCACGCAACGATCAGCCGGGCCGAGTTTCTTGCGGGTCGTGCCCACGACCTTTTTCACGTATTACGGATTAGGCGGCGGATCTGGGAGGCGAACGAACCCTGCCACGACGCGTTGCGCGTCTTGCGCCGCTCCCAAAAAAACGCGGGCGCGGAAATTTTCCGCGCCCGCGTCGAGTTGAGTTTGCGAGCCAGGCTCAGAACCGATACGTGATAGCCCCGCGGTAGCTGCGACCGAGGATTGGCCGGGCGAGATAAAAACGCGCCCCGGCATCGCCGCTGAGGAACTGGCCGGAGCGCGGATTGCCCTCCGTGAGGCCGATCTCGTTGCTGAGGTTCTCCGCGTTCACGTGGACGCCGATCTGGCGGGTGAGATCGTAGCGCAGGCCGACGTTGTAGACCACGTAGCTCGGGAGCTTCACGCTGTTGGCGGCGTCGGCGTAACGGTCACCGTAATATTCAACCGGGAATTGCACGCGCAGCCGGTTCTCGATAAGGTTGAAGCCCGGGACGACGCGGAAACTTAGCTGCGGCACGCGCAGCAGCCGGTTGCCGGTGAAGTTGAATGCGACCGGTGCACCGCCCACGTTTTGAGTGATGTTGAAATTGCCGAATTCCGGCTTCTGAAAGGTCGCGGTCGCCGCGAGATCGAACCAGCGCACCGGTCGCAGGTTGCCCTCC
>JBKJRG010000841.1:0-6054 GCA_046594805.1 Opitutaceae bacterium
GGGGAGCGTCCGGCAGGAACTCGACTCGCGTGAGAATGGCGGCGAGGAAAAGCCAGTTGCCGTGCTCGCGGGAAATCAGCATCGCGTTTTTCCCGGTGAAGCCGAGGCCGGCGCGGGTGGCCCAGCCGCGTTCGAGCACGGGCCCGGTGTCGGCGTAGTAACGGTATGCCGTCTCGGGCACGGCGCAGAGTTCCTCAATCGCCCTGCCCGCGGCCACGAGCGCGGGCTTCATCGTGTCGTGATAATCCTCGTGCAGCGCGTACCGCGCCCAAGTCGGATGGCTGGGGGCGGTCGCGGATTGAGCTGGGGGTGGGGCGCCCTCGCCCCGCTCCGCGCCATTCCGCGGGGACGGCGCCGCCCCAAAGCGCAACCGCTCACTCCAGTAACTCACCCCGAGCATGATGATGGAGCGCGCGCCGGGCAGCACGAGCTCGGGGGTGAGCCTTTTTTCGGCGGAGCGTTCCATCCACTGCATCTCCCCTTGCATGCCCGCCGCCAGCCACTCCGGGAAGGCGCCGCGCACCGGGGATGCCAGCGAGGCAAAGCGGACGTCGTCGAATCCGAGCGCGAACAGTCGCGCCCGCAGTTGCTCCTGGCTTGAATTCATTCCGCGGTTACCCGCTTAGGCGTGGGCGCGCGCAAAGTCCGCCGCATCCCGCCGCCACGCGCGCAGCACGTGGCTCGCGATGTCCTGCAGCGGGCGCGAGTCCGTGAGGATCACGGTCCCGGATTGCTTGTAGATGGGTTCGCGCGCCGCATAGAGCGCGCGGACGCGGACCTCGGGATCCTCGACCGCCAGCAGCGGCCGGTTGCGGTGCCGGGCGGTGCGCGCCAGGATGGTTTCGATCGAGGCGTGCAGGCACACGACGACGCCTTTCGACTTCAGGATGGCGAGCATGCCGGGCTGGACCACCAGCCCGCCGCCGCACGAAACGACCGAGCGTTCGGCGGGGTGGCCCCCGGCGATGAACTCGCGCTCGAGCGCACGGAAGGCCGGCTCGCCCTGTTCGGCGAAAATCTCCGGGATCGCCTTGCCTTGCTGCCGCTCGATCTGGTGGTCGCTGTCGAGCAGTTGAAAACCGAGTTTGTGCGCGACGGCGCGGCCGACCGTGCTCTTGCCGGTGCCCATGAATCCAACGAGGTAGAGATTGACGTCCGCGGCGTTCATCGCGTGCGCTCAGGGAAACGGCCCGTCCGGGGCGTTGCCAAACTTAAATAAAGTAGCCCCTCATGACCGCTGCCGCCAATTACGCCTTCGCGAGCGACAACACCGCCGGAGTGTGCCCCGAGGCGCTGGCGGCATTGCAGGAGGTGAACGCCGGTCGCGTCCCCAGTTACGGCGACGATGCGCACACCGCGGCGGCGAAGCAGCAACTCGCCGCGGTGTTCGAGGCGGAGTGCGAGGTGTTCTTCGTTTTCAACGGCACGGCGGCGAACGCGCTGGTGCTGGCCGCGCTGTGCCAGCGGCATCACGCGATCCTCTGCCATGCGTTGTCGCATGTGCACACCGATGAGTGTGGCGCGCCGGAGTTTTTCACCGGCGGCAGCAAGGTGCTCCCGATCGAGGCGCCGCACGCCAAGTTGCGCCCCGTCGATCTCGCTCCGGTGCTGGGCCGCGGGCATGGCGTGCATTTCCCAAAATTGCGGGCGCTGTCCCTCACCCAGTCGACGGAACTCGGCACGCTCTACACGCCGGAGGAACTTGGCGCGCTGGGCCGGTTCGCGCGGGAACAGGGCTTCGCGGTGCACGTCGACGGCGCGCGCTTCGCGAATGCGGCGGCGGCGGGTCGCGAGCGCGGATTCTCGCCCGCCGACCTGACGTGGAGGGCGGGGGTCGACGTCCTGTGCCTGGGTGGCACCAAGAACGGGCTGCTGGCCACGGAGGCCGTGATTTTTTTCAATCGCACTCTCGCGCGCGAATTCGATTACCGGGTGAAGCAGTCCGGCCAGCTCGCTTCGAAGATGCGTTTTGCCGCCGCGCAGTGGAACGCCGTGGTGCGCGACGGCGCGTGGTTGCGGCATGCGGCCCATGCCAACCGGCAGGCGCAGCGGCTTTCCGCCGGCTTGTGCGCTCTCGGCTTCTCCCTGGTCGCCCCCACCGAGGTGAATGGCGTATTCGTGGAATTGCCGCCGCGCGTGTTTGCGGCTCTCGAGGACCGCGGCTGGCATTTCTACCGGTTCGTGGGCGAGCACGGCTACCGGCTGATGTGCTCGTGGGAAACCCAGGAGGCGGACGTGGACGCGTTGCTGTCGGATGCGCGGAGGGCGAAAGGGTAGAAAATAAGGAGCCAGCTCGCTGAGCTGGCTTGCCATTGATCTCCACAAAAAAGCCCCGGCCATGGCCGGGGCTTGAAAGCAAAAAGAATTTCCGCGGCGTTTATTTTTTCTCCGCGGCCGGCGGCGCGGCCGGTGCGGGCGCGGCAGTGCCGGGCTTGATGTCGAGCAGCTCGACCTCGAAGATCAGCGTCGCACCCGGGGGAATGCTTCCCTTGCCATCGTCGCCGTAGCCGAGATGCGACGGGACGTAGAGTTTGATTTTCCCGCCCTTGTTCGTCTTCTGCAGGCCTTCCGTCCAGCCGGCGATCACTTCGCCGAGGGCGAATTCCACCGGCTCGCCGCGCTGCACGGAGCTGTCGAAAACGGTGCCATCGACGAGCGTCCCGGTGTAATGGACCTTCACCGTGTCGGCGGGCTTGGGCGAGGCGCCCTGGCCGGGCTTCAGGATTTCGTAGCGCAGGCCGCTGGGCGATTCCACCACGCTCTTGTTTTCCTTGAGCTTGGTAAAGAACGCCAGGGTGTCGGCCATGTTCTTCTGCTTCAATTTGCCGAGGTACGCGCCCTGCTTCTTTTGCATGAACTCGTCCATCGCGGGACCGATTTTCTCGAGCTGGTAAGGCGAGTCCTTGCCGCTGGCGGAGGCGCCGATGCCCTTTAGGAAGGCCTCGACTTCAGCTTTGCTGAACTCGAGCTCGGTGAGCCCGACGCGTTTGCCGATGAACCAGCCGAATTCCTCGACGAGTTGGGCGTCGGTGAAGGCGGGCGCGGGCGCCGCGGGGGCGCCGGGCGCAGGCTGGTTCTGACCGGGGATGTTGAACTTGACCTCCTGGGCGCGCACCGCGGCAAGGCCGAGGGCCAGCAGGAAAATCGTGAGGATGTGCTTCTGTTTCATTCTTGGATTTGGGACTGGGTAGAGTCACGGCGAACGCTGGGTTGTGCCGTAAAAGTTGACACGTCTGCCACCCTGCACCGGCGAAGGCAACCCCGTTTACTCCCCGCTTGTGTCGGCCCAGTCCATCCCCCATGACCGACCCCCGCGAAATGAACCCTGATCAATTTTGGACGAGCCAGGATGGGCAGATCCTGACGGTAAAGAACAAGGACGAGCGCAGCGTGACGCTCACCCTCGCGTTCTGGCCCCGCAACCCCGCGGAATTCGAGTTCCTGAAGGCGCATCTCGGGACGCTGAAGTTCACCGAGCGGAGCTCGCTGGCGCGCATTGGCATCGAGATGTTGACCCACGGGCCGGCGCGCGTGGAAGGCAACCGGCTGGAGCTGGAGGCGGACGCCTTCATCTTCGACAGCAGTTTTCCGAACGAAACGTACTGGAAAAAACTGATGCGCGTGGGCTCGCCCGTCGGCCGGCTGTTCCACGCCCCGGTCGCGGCCAAGCTGTCCACCGGCGAAATCTGGGATGCGCTGAAGGACAACCGGATCAAGCTGCCCAACACCATCAGCATCGATAGCGCGGGCCGCGTGTTCCTGACCCCTCATCAGCTCAGTTATACCCTGAGCGCGAAACTCCAGCGGCCCGACTTCGAGCGGGTCATCGCGGGGAGCGCGGGGCGCAACTACCTCGACCGGGTGCAAATCCGCCACGACGCGGCGCCGCTTACCATTCCGCCGCGCTCGGGCATCCTGACCAGTTGCTCGATGTACCTGAAGGAGCACTTCGTGGTGCTCAACCAGGGCGAGGGCAATTTCGGCATCCACACGAGTGCCGTGCTGCTGGACCCAATCAAGACTTTCGGCACGAACATCATGCTGGAAATCTACAACACCGGCGACCAGCCAGTGGTGAACCCGGTCGTGTCGGTCGAGGTTTTCCGCGCGCCCGAAGCCAGCGACCCGGAGTTCAAGACGCTGGCCAAGCGCCGCACGCGACTCCTCGCCACTTCCGCCGAGCTCTACAAGTGCCTGGACGAAAATCCGCCCCATGAAAACGCCGCGGAGTCGCGGCCCCGCACGAAAATCTCCGTCAAGGGCCAGAGCGCCACGATGGAGAATCATTCGATGTTCGTGAAAGCGGGCGACGATCTGAAGAAGATCCTCGGCGAAAACGGCGGACCCTGCGGCCACCGGAATCTGATCCAGTCCCTCGACGCCGCCCCGGATAATGCCGACACGCTAATCCTCGACTACTTTCCGACGCTGCTGGAGCAGATCGAACTCATCACCCGGATGAGCGAGATCAAGCTGCGGCGGGTCATTTTCCGCCGTGCGTCACGCACCCATGGCTATTTCCTCTCCAGCAATGCGCACGGGCGGCTCGACACCTTCAACGCGATCGGCGTCCAGGTTTACTGGTACGACGAGCTGACGAAGGATCTCTACTCGCACATCTACAAGAAGGAGCACGGTTTTTTTGTGCGCGAGGAGATCGCCCGCAAATTCCAGGAGGCGACGATCCTCGCCTTTTACGGTTCCGCCATCGGGCTGGAGTTGGACGACACCGCGCGGATCTCCTCCCTGGTCGACAAGCTCACGACGTTCATCGGCACCAATCTCGGCGTGCTCACCGGCGGGGGCGGTGGCGTCATGCGGCTCGCGACGGATCAGGCGCGCGGCAAGGGCGCCCTCACGGGCGCGTGTTTCCTCGAACTGGAAGCGCAGCCGCCGGAATTGGGCGTCGACTTCTTCAACACATTTCAGGAGTCCGCGCGGCATTTCCGGCAAAAGTGGTTCGAGGCCGCGGATTTTTGCATCTTCAATGTGGGAGGCGTCGGCACGCTGGAAGAGGTGGGTATCGAGATGTGCAATCTGAAGCTCGGGATTCGACCGCGGGTTCCCTACGTCTTTTTCAACGCGACCTACTGGAACGATCTGCGAAATCAGTTGCGGACCATGGTGCAGAGCCGGCGGTCGCCCGCGTGGATGCTCGACTACGTGCTGTTCACCGACGATCCCGACGAGGTCGTGGCGTTCTACCGCAAGAAACTTCAGGTCCTCTAATTGCTTTTGTCTGCTGTGAGTTCTGCCGCACTTCCCCGTTCTGTCCTGATCATCGGCTCGGGTGGACGTGAACATGCGCTCGTTCGGGCCGTCTTCGCCTCGCCCGCCCGCCCGCGCGTTATCTGTGCACCCGGCAACGCCGGCATCGCGCAGGACGTCACTTGTTTCCCGATCGCCAGCGATGATGTGCCCGCGCTGGTGGCGCTGGCGCGGAAGGAAGCGATCGAGTTCGTGATCGTCGGGCCGGAAGTTCCGTTGTCTCTCGGGATCTCGGACCAACTTATCGCCGCCGGCATTCCCGTGTACGGCCCCAAGGCCGATGGCGCGCGGCTCGAAGCGTCGAAGATTTTCACGAAGCAGCTGTTGCTGAAATACGGCATCCCGACCGCGGCCGCCGGGATTTTCACGGAGGTCGCGCCCGCGCTGGCTTATCTCCGCACCCGGCCCATTCCGATCGTGGTCAAAGCCGATGGGCTGGCGGCCGGCAAGGGCGTGGCCGTCGCGCAGACGCTCGCCGAAGCGGAGGCTGCCGTTCGCGAAATGCTCGAGGGCCGGAAGTTTGGCGCGAGCGGAGAGCAGATTCTGATCGAAGACTGCCTCTACGGTGAAGAGACCTCGATTCTCGTCGTGGTCTCGGGACGCGATCACGTCACCTTGCCGACCTCGCAGGATCATAAGCGGGTGGGCGATGGTGACACCGGACCAAATACCGGAGGGATGGGAACGTATTCTCCCGCGGAGGTGGTGACGCCGACGCTGCTCGAACGCATTGAACGCGAAATCGTGGTGCCGTCGGTCGCGGCGATTGCCGCCGAAGGTATCGCC
>JBKJRG010000873.1:0-6766 GCA_046594805.1 Opitutaceae bacterium
AGCGCCTCTCGCATCGTGCCGCACCGCACAATCACCCCTGGCTCCTGGTCACGCCCCGCCTCAGCGAACGCTTCGTTGAATTGTGCCGGAAGTCCGGCGTTGCCTGCCTCGATCTGAACGGCCGCGTGTGGATTCGTCGCGGCACCGTGCTGGTGGACCGCTTTCCGCCCCCGAGTCGCCAGCCAGTCGTCGCCGCTTTGCACGAGCCGGATTTGTTTTCGGCCAAGAGTTCGCGGGTGGCACGCGCATTCCTGTCTCCCCGACCAACGTGGACTCAAGCGGAGTTGGCGGCAGCAACCGGCGTCAGTCGGCCCCTCCTTTCCCGCCTCTTGGAAACTCTAACCCGGCAGGGCTTTGTCCGCCGCGACGGCAGCAAGCGCGGCGGCCAGTGGATTGCGGCGCAGGAGGACCCGTTGCTGGACGAATGGGCGCGCAGGGATGTTTGGACGCGTCGTGTCGTCGTCCATCAGTATTCCATCCTTGTGCCGGCGTTGGAGCCTGCCGCCCGTCAGCTCGCTGCCGCGTTGGGCTCCTCGCGCCTCGCGTTTACCCAGTGGTTCGCCGCGCAGCTTCGTCATCCCTACACGGAATCGCCCGTGCTCTCCGCCTACGTCGATGCGCTGCCGTCCGCAGATGTCCTGAAAGCGCTAAACGCCCGTGAAGTCCCTTCCGGTGGACGACTCTGGCTCATCCGTCCGCAGGACGATGGGGTGTTTCAATTCACCCAAACCATCGAAGGCTTGGTGTTGGTTTCCGACGCGCAAATCTACCTCGACCTTCTCCAAACCGGGCAGCGCGGTCCCGATGCCGCCGATAGCCTGCGCCGCTGGGAGGGTTTTCGCCGATGAGCAAGCATCCGCATCATCACGCCTACCCGGAGGGCAGTACCGATCTCGCCACGGCTGCGCTTCTCACCGTGTGGAGTTCGCTCGGCGACTACCAAAACGACATCGTGCTCGTCGGGGGACTCGTGCCCAAATTCCTCTGCAATCATCCGCTTGAAGCGTTGCCGGCTGTGACGATGGATGTGGACCTGGGGATCGCCCTCGGTACAACCGGCGGACAATACGGCACGCTAACCTCCCATCTTCAGGGCATCGGGTTTAAACGGGACGGCGGGCGGTTTCGCCGTGACCTCAAGGGTCTCACCTCTTCGTAGATTTTTTAACCGAGGCCGACCAGCCCGGTCAAACCGCCGCGATGGTTGACGATCTTCCGGTCAGTTCGTTCCCGGGCATCAACCGTGCGCTCGTTCTGCACCGCGTGGTCACAGTCACCGGCACCGATGTCTTCGGCGGCAAACAGAGCTGCGCGATCAAGGTGTGCGAAGTCGGACCTTTTCTCGCCCTCAAACTCAATGCCTTCGCGAACCGCCAGCAGCCGAAAGATGCCTTCGATGTCTACCAGACCGTCCTGCACTACGATGACGGCGTGGTCGCGGCGGCTCAAGGGTTTCGCGCGGAAGCCGAATCCAACTCGGGTTTCCGCGTCGCGAGTGATACCCTCACAGTGCATTTCACCACGATTGACGGCAGCGGCCCGACACGATGCGCAGAATTCATGATCGGCGGGCTGGAGGGCCAGATGCCGGCGGCCGATTTCGATGTTCGGCGCAATCAAATCCGCGAGGAAATGGTTGGGGTGGCCCGCCTGCTGCGAAATGAATAGGATGCGCGGAAATCAAGGGGCACAGCCGAGACGGACGAGCAGCAGGCGGCGAACGCGCCGTCAGCATAACCGGATACGCTCGGTAGTGTCACACCCAACGAATCCGCCGGGGTCAGGATTCCCGCTTCTTGGTCAATTAATAATTTGCCGCCCTGGTGGCCGGTGCCTGTGCCACTCAGTGGCCTGCTCGTAGACGTGTGCGAGTCTTAGTACCACGTCGTCGGCGCCGGTCGGGCCGGAAATTTGCACCCCGATGGGCAAGCCTGTCCGGGTGAAGCCGCACGGAATCGAAATCGTCGGCCAACCGTAAAGATTGAACGGCGACGTATTCCGAATAGAGCGAGTGCTCAGCGCCCTCGAGGTGGCGATGTCCTTGCCCGCCTCGGTCAGCAGCGGCGGCGGGATGACCGTGGTCGGAGTCACAATGACGTCGACCGTCTCGAAGACCTGGCCGCTGGTGCGGCGCGTGAGATCGACTTCGCGCCGGCCGAAGATGTACGCCGCCGACTTCACCTCGGCGCCAGTGCGCAGCCGCTGGAGGGTCTCCGGTTGGTAGAGTTCCGGCGTCTTCTCCAAGAACTCAGCGTGGTAGGCGTGGGCCTCCGCGGCCCGGACGGCAGCGCGCAACGGCTCTTGCGTACTGGCGGAAAAGTCCACCTCGCGTACGCTTGCGGTCATCTTCTGCAGAACCTTCAGGGCTTCGTTGATTGCGGTCTCGATCTCGGGGTCCAGCTCCGCGAAGAAGAATGTCCGCGCTACTCCCAGCCGCAGCGACGAAACCCTGGTCCGCAGCGCCGCACGGTAGTCAGGAATGTTCATCTGCTGGCTGGCGAGATCCTTCGCGTCATAGCCGACGATGGCTTGAAGCAGGACGGCGGCGTCGGCGACCGTGCGGGTGATGGGCCCAACATGATCGAAGGTCCACGCCAGCGGGATGACGCCGCGGCAACTCGCGAGCCCGTAGGTCGGCTTGTGCCCGACGATCCCGCAATAGGCTGCCGGCTGGCGGATCGATGCGCCCGTGTCCGAGCCCAACGCCCCGTAGCAGAGTCCGGCGGCCACCGCGGCGGCGGAACCACCCGAGGAACCGCCGGCGATGTGCTCGAGCGCCCAGGGGTTGTGGACGGCGCCGAAGTGGCTGACCGCAGACGTCGCGCCGTACGCGAATTCATGCATGTTCGTCTTGCCGAGGAGCACCGCCCCCGCGGCGTGCAGCCGGCGCACGACCTCGGCGTCCTCCGTCGGTATCCGATCCTTGAAAACGGCGCTCCCGGCCGTGGTCCGCACTCCGGCGGTGTCGAAGTTGTCCTTCAGCGCAAGCGGGATGCCGTGCAGCGGTCCGCGCCAGCGGCCGCGCTGAATTTCGATTTCGGCCGCGCGGGCGCTGGCGAGGGCGGATTCGCCAGTGACGGTGATGAATGCGTTGAGGGTCGGGTTCAGTTTTTCGATGCGGGCGAGGCACGCTTGGGTCAGCTCAACCGGTGAAACCCGTTTCCGACGGACCTGTTCAGCCGCCTCGAGCAGGCTCAGGTTGGTGACGTCCCTGCGGGTTACGGGAGCGGCGGCCTGCGCCGATCGCAGCAGCAACGAACTCGCGGCCCCGGCGGCCGTGAGCGCGATGAAGGATCGGCGCGTAATCTCGGTCGAATTGCCCGGCATCGCCGAGGCGTTGCTGGCAAGGTCACGCTCCAATTTCGTCTGCATCGGTGATGGTCGGTCCCGCCGGTTCGGTGAGGACGACTATCTCATTGAATGTCACGAGTCCGGACGCGAGCCTACTTCACCACCGCATCAATGAAGCTTTGCACCATTCCGTTTCGCAGTGCGGCCCCAGAAAGGTAAATAGTAAGGCCTGAGGTGTTCGACCGCCAGGGGGGTGTAGTCGAGCCAATGGAAATGGATGGGTCCGGTTCCCCCACCGAGCGGGCCCCAACTCGGAATCGCCTTCCCTACCTTCCTCCGCCGACCAGCGTCACCTTCACGCGGGGCTTCACGCCCTCCACGGTCATCCAAAATGTCCCCAGCACGCCTGGCGTAATCTTCACGCCCGGATTCGCCAGGGGCGGCGTCACATACGTTCCCGGGCCGGTGGCTTGCCAGCGCTGGCCGTTCTCGAGTCGAAAGACGGTGGGACCATCCCACCCGCGAAATTCCCCCGCCATCCGGCTCTCCACCGTGGCGTACTCCACTTCCGTCCCCGGCGTCAGCATGACCTTCGCCTTCGCCAGCAAGCCCGGTTCGCTCTTGGGCGGCGCGGCTGGAACCGACGCGCGGGCCCGGGTCTCGGCCTCGGCCTTGGCGGCACGTGATTCGGCCGCGACGCGCGCCTGCTGGGCGGCCGTCGCTTCGCGACGCGCCGTCTCGAGCGCTCCGCTCCTGTAATCGCGCACGAGTGCATCCAGCCGCGCCAGCTCGGCCGCAGAAAGTTTTCCCAGCCCGGCGCCGGAAAAATCCTCCGCTCGAACCGCCTGGGAGAATTTCTCCTCGGCGGAGCGCGCGATCGGCAGGCCCGCCACGGACGCCACGAGCAAAACGACGAGTCGCTTCATGGCACTCACCTCAGCGCCGCGCCCACGCGCGCGCAACGTCATTTCGCCGCCACACCCCCGGGCCGGAATATTTCGCGACGCGATGCCATTCGATATTCTTCATTCCCATTTCCGCCCTTGCCAACATTCCCGCCGCGGCACTCTGTGGTGCCTTTCCTCGCTTCCATGCCCGGCCGCATCACCTCGCTCCTCGATCCCAAGCGGATTACCCTCGCGGTCCAAAGCACCAAGCGCACTGCCGCGCTGAACGAAGTCGCCCGGCTGCTCGACGGTCACCCGGAGGTCGCCAATTTTTCCGGTTTCTATGACGAGCTCCTCGCCCGCGATCGGCTCGACACCACCTGCCTCGGCAATGCCGTGGCGCTGCCCCATGCCCGGACCGAGCACGTCAAAAAAATCGTCATGGCGGTGGGGCGCGCCGAGGCCGGGATTCCGTTCGACGCCAATGGGGAAATTGTCCGGCTATTCTTTGTCCTCGGCACACCCAAGACCAAGCCCGGCGACTACCTCGCCGTGGTGAGCGCGCTCTGCAAAATCCTCAAGGATCCCGCCGATCGCGCGACCTTTCTCAGCGCGACGACGCCGGAGGCGTTCATCGCCGCCATCGCCGCCGCGGAAGCGAAACTCGGCTTGTAGCCGAGTTTCAGTTTCGAGTTTGGTGTTTGGGGTTTGGAGTTTTCCGGCCCGCCTGCATCAAAGCTGTGCGCTCGACGCGGCGGACTGGGCTCGCCACGTTCTTCCGCAACGAAGTGTGCTAACTCCAAACTCCAAACTCCAAACCCCAAACTGGGCTGCCGCGCCCGCGCGGCCATGATTCGCTCCTTTGTCTTCAGCGACGGCAAGCTCGTGGCGCAGGATCTCGAGCGCGAAGCGCTCCGGCTCGTGCGCGCCGACAAGGGTCTCCTGCTCTGGGTCGACCTCGATAACCCGACGGAGGACGAGTACCGGTTCGTGCTCGAGGGCGTGTTCCAGTTTCATCCGCTCGCAGTGGAAGATTGTGTCGCGCCCAACTCGCTGCCGAAGGTCGAAGACTACGAGGATTACCTTTTCATCGTCACCCACGCGGTCGACTTCACCCGCACCGACAAGTTCAGCACCACGGAACTGGATTTCTTCCTGGGCCGGGACTACATCGTTACTTTCCACACCGCCCCGCTGCGCTCGGTGGCAACCCTCATCGATCGCTATGTGAAAAGCGCCGGGGTCGGCCCGCGCGGCCCCGACCGCATCGCGCATACCGTCATCGATCTGCTGGTGGACAATTACTCGCCCGTCATCGATGAGCTGCGGGCGGAGCTGGAGGAGCTGGAGGAACACGTGCTCGCCAGCCAATCCGGCCAGAAAAAACTGGTCAACGAGCTGCTCCATGTGCGCAACGACTTCACCCGGCTGCGGACCATTGTCCGCCCGCAGCGCGACGTGATCGACCGGCTCGCCCGCGGCGACAGCAAATTAATCCGCACCAAGCTGCTGCCCTATTTCCGCGATCTGCGGGACAACCTCGCGCGCCTGGAAGACACCGCCGTCGGCTATCACGAGCGGCTTCTGATGGCGTTCGACATTTACCTGAACAAGGCGGCCTTCGAGGCGAACGAAGGCATCAAGTTCCTCACCGCCATCACCGCGGTGACGATCCCCGTGATGGCCATCGGCACCTGGTACGGCATGAACTTCGAGAACATGCCTGAGCTGAAGCACGGCTACCCTTGGGTGATCGGCTCCACCATCGTGACGACGATCCTCATGTTTCTGTATCTGAAAAAGAAGAAGTGGTTCTGAGTGGCCGCGCCGCGCGGTCCTGACCCACGGCCTGCCCTACTCCACCCGCTCCGGGGCAAAGGTCTCAATCTGCACCGGGTCGGCCATGCGCACGTGATCGGGTGAATCCTCCGGCGCGTCGAAACCGGCCAGCCGCAACGGCACGTCGCTCCAGTCGAAAGGAAGAGCCGCGCGCAAGCGGTAGGGAGCATGGCACACCCGAATCGTGTGGAGCTGCTCGCCCTCCTCGTTGGTGGTGAACAACCGGTAGCGCTCGAAGAGGAAAAACTCGAGCGACTCGGGCCTGGCCTCCTCCGCTGGACCGATCGCCTGGTAACGATAATGCGCGTTTTCGCTGCTGCCCGCGCGCTGGACCGTGAAATCCACCACGCCATCCCCGTCGACGGACGCCGCCATGTGAGCATGCTCGTAGCGCAGGTGGAGGAGCCGCTTCGCCGTTTCCACCGCCACCGGCTGGTCGCAATCGAGCGAATAAAAATACAACCCCGGCCGGCCGGTTGAATCGAAAACATAGGTACGAAGGTTCAGCTCGAGAAAATCCGACAAGATCGGAACTTCCGGCAAACCGGTGGGGCGCACGCCCCGCATGAACAGCGGAACCACCCCGAGCCAGGCGGCGCCTTCGCAGGTATCGACGAACAATCCCGGCGGCAACGTGGCCTGGACCGTCGCGGGATCCCAACGCCAATGCAGGAACAGCAGTTGCTCCCAGCGCTGATGCAGCACGACCGGCCCCTCTGGACGCCGACGCTCGGCCAGCCGTTGTTGTG
>JBKJRG010000123.1:0-6068 GCA_046594805.1 Opitutaceae bacterium
AGGCTGATGAGCACCTGGGCGGCGGCGGTGAGCGTGCGCTCGGCATCGAGTGTCTTGCGATTCGCCCCGGCCATGCCGCGCGTGGCGAATGCCGCCAGCAGCGCCGTGCCCACCAGCAGCGCAAACGCAATCGCCAGGGCCGTGGTGACGGCGAACCGGGAGAGAAAAAGGAAGCGACGTTGGGAAGGCATCGAGGAAACGCCGAGACGGGGCAGCGCGCCAGTGCTGCCGCCCTGTCTTGCGCTGCGGGTAATAGGGGTGGCGGATCCCGATTGCAGCGACGACTGCGGCGGCGGGCCGGTTTTTGGGAATTCTTTACCGTGTCCCTGGCAGGCCGGCGGAGCGGTTGCGGCAGTGGGGCTGAATGGCCCTGCACCGTGACCACCATTTGGAGGCAAAGTGGGACAGCGCGTTGCGGGTTGCGGAATTTTTGGCGCCGACCAGACTTACCGGGTCATGAAGCGTCCTGTTTCCCTGATCGCCCTCGTCCTCCTTTCCCTCCTCGCCATGGATCCTGCCGCCGCCAAAACCGAATCGCTCGTCGTGGGAGGAGGCTGCTTCTGGTGCACGGAAGCTGCCTATGAAATCCTGCCCGGCGTGAAGAGTGTGGTGAGCGGTTATGCGGGCGGCAAGGAAGCCAACCCCACCTACGAGCAGGTTTGCGCGAAGCAGACCGGCCATGCCGAGGTGATCAGGATCGAGTACGAGCCGGCGGAGGTGTCGCTCGAGCGGTTGCTCGATTATTTCTGGCACGTGCACAACCCGACCCAGGTCGGCGGCCAGGGGAACGACCACGGGCCGCAGTACCGGTCGATCATTCTTTACTCCAACCCCGCGCAAAAAGCCGCGGCCGAGAAATCACGCGCGGCCGCCGCGAAAATTTTCCGCGATCCGATCACGACCGAGATTGTGGCGCTGGAGAAATTCTGGCCGGCGGAGAAGAACCATCAGGATTATTTCCGCCTCAATCCGAACGCCGGCTACTGCTCCTTCGTCATCGCCCCGAAGATCAAGAAGCTCGAGAAGGAAATCGGCGCGGCGAAGAAGTAGCGCCGGCATCCTGCCGGCTCCGGGGAATGGCCGGCTGGAAGCCGTGCACCTTCCCGCGATTCGGATCCTGCGCGCGAATCATCGCCTCAAGGCGCGCGGCGGCAATCGGTCCCTTGGCGTACGGTAGCAGGCCCGTCATCGAGCTGGACGGGAGCGCCGGGTCGGAGCACCCGCTCGAAAGGGATTGTCATCTAATGGATGACAATCGGCGGCCGCCGGCCTGACCGTTCAGGGCTCAGTGGGTGGGCCAAGGCCGGCTGCTCAGACTCCCTGCGGCAGCACGAAGAACACCACGGCCAGGATGTGACACACGCTGCCGCCGAGCACGAAGGCATGGCGCAACACCTGGTGATAGCGGACGTGCTGCCAGAGGTGGAAGACCGTGCCGCAGGCGTAGCATAGTCCACCGGCGAGCAGGAGCCAGAGCGCCCCGGCGCCCACCGTGGCCACGAAAGGTTTTACCGCGATCAGGCCCACCAGACCCAGGAGGAGATAGGCTGAGTTCGCGACCACGCTGAATCGATCGGCCCAGATGATACGGGTCGCCGCGCCCACCCCGCACAAGGCCCAGACGATGCCAAAGAGACTCCAGCCCCACGGACCGCGCAGGTTCACCAGGAGAAACGGCGTGGCCGTGCCGGCGATGAGCAGAAAGGCGGTCGCGTGATTATATTTGTGGAAGAGCTCACGCCCGTGCGCGGTGCGCGCGCGACGGAAATTAAGGAAGCCCACGTAAAGCAGCACGAGCGTGATGCCAAAGACGACGGCGCTGACCACGTGCCAGCTGTTGCCGCGCAGGGCGGCGAAGGTGATCAACAGGACGAGCGCGGCAATGCTGGCGCCAAGCCCCATGCCATGAGTGAAGTAATGCGCGATCTGTTCGCCGCGGGTGTAGGCCGAAGGTGCGGCGACCCCGCCCGCGCGGGCGCGGCGGGCCTTAATCATCGCCTCGGACTTTTCGTCGCACCAACGGATGAGCGCGCAAGGCCGGGGACTGGTGAATTCGGCCGGCTGCCATTCGGTGCCGTCGGCGTAGAGGGTCTTGGGCAGGATGAACGTGCCGAACAACCAATCGAAAACCGGGAGGGTGAAGAAACCGGAGATCGCCTCGTTGCAATCGATCACGGCGTGGTGGCGCAGGTGAAAGCTGTAGACCTTGCGCCAGAACCAGCCGAAATGGCGGTGCTCGATCAGCGGCGCCCAGCGCTCGAAAGACCAGTGCTCGATGGCGTGGAACACCTCGTAGAGGAAGACGGAGCCGGCGAGGGCAAGATACCCGGCGAAAAACCAGGGGAAAGCCGGCGCCAGCCACTGGGCGAGGGCGAGCAAGGGCGTGACCGCCGCGGCAAAGACCACGAGGGTGTACCACGGGAAGAAGGACGCTTCGCCCTGCTCCGGTTGCGTCACCGGATAAATATTTTCGACAAACGGAACCTCGCGGCCCCCGGGAGTCCGACGGCGGCCGATGCGGGTCAGATTGTGATGCAACGTGTGCTGCTTGTAGAATTGGCTGAGGAACGGGACGACCGGTTTATGGAGCACGTAACGATGAAACACGTATTCGACGAAGCCGTTGAACAGGTTCACGATGAGGAAGGCCCCGATAAAGTAGGCAGGACCCGCTGAAACTTGCGCCAGCCAGACGGAATCCGGGGCCACGTACCGCAACAGCAGGAAGAGCGCAACCAGCGAGAATCCAACCGTTACGAGAAAAACAGGGAGTGAGAAATGCTCCTCTACCTGCACGCGGGCACCGGGGGTTTTTTCCATCTCCCCTTTGTGCTGGCCGGCCTAGTCCAAGGCAACCGCCGAAACCGTTAATTTTTTGAACGGAGGTAGACGCCGTTCGTCGTGCGAGCGGCCCGTGTTTTCACTCGGCCGACGTGGTTTCGGCCGCCTCACCGATTTTTTCTGGCGTGCTCCCGGTCTGCAAGTTGGTTCGCTGGCCGGGCTCCCCTGCGCCGCGCCGAAACCGAAAACCACTGCCGGCTGAAAACCCTGGCGCTGGCGTGGGCACAAGATGTTCCGCTATCGTTGCGCCGACTTCCTGTATCTCGTGGTGGAGGAAGGGATCTTTGCGGAAGCCGAAGTGCCCGCGGGCTGGGGGTTCCTGGTCCGGCAAGGCGAGGCGCTCCACCTTCGCCGGCGCCCGGCGGCCCTGGACGCCGCGCCGACACAGCGGACTGACACGCTCGAGACAATCGCACTTGCGGCCACGCGTGCGGTCAATCGTGCGGCGGGTGTCGTTCCGGGACTCCATTGGACTTTGGGCGAAATACCTCAATTGTGAACCATGGCCGAAACCACGCCGCCGAACACCGCCGATGCGGGCATCGAAGTGCGCACTTATTTTGTGCGTGCCCGCAATGCCATGCTCGCCCGCGCTGAGTTGAGCGACTTGTACGTCGACTACTACCTCCACCTGAGCACCAATCAGATGACGGTGGAGCCCGAGTATGACGGGATATTCAAGCGCGGGCTGGCGGCGTTCACGCTGCATAGTGCGTCCCGCCCTTGGAATGAGCTCACGGCTTGGACGGTTAATTTCCAGCAACCGCTGGTGAATATCTTCCTGACGGGGGACAACGAGACGGGCGCCGTCACCGGCCGGGTCTTCGACGAAAACGTGAAGGAGGGGCCGGAGAATCTTTTCTTTGCCGATGTCGTCGCGGACAAAAAGGCCAAGCGGCGCAGTGCGGTGACCTTCGAGGGCGGAGACCCGCTCGTGGCGGCGGAAAAATTCTATGCCCAAAGCGAGCAGCGCGGCGCGCGTTATTTCCAGCTGGGCGAGGAGGACTATGGACTCGTGACCGAGCATCCCGACTGTGATCTCGGGTGGTTCCGCGGGTTGACGGCTCAAGCGGTCCGCACGCTGGATCAGACGGAAACACTGGCGCTCCTGGAGCGAAGAATCTACCGGTGGCATTGTGGCTGCAACCAGGCGCGCATGATGGAGGTGCTGGGGCCGACGATGAAGCGGGATCCGGAAGCGCTGTTTGGGGACGAGCCGAAAATCGAGATTCGTTGTCCGCGCTGCGGGGCGCGTCACGCCATCACGCGCGAGGCGCTCGAGGCCTACGTGGCGAAGCCGGGGTGACGCCGGTGCGTTGACCTCCCGGAGCTTGTTTGAACTGATGGCGGGCCGCGGCGGAATCGCGCGCGTTTGCTGTCACCATGTCCAACTGGGAAATCCTCGGCTCGCTCCTCGGCCTGATCGGCGTGGCGTTGATGATCCGCCAGCACATCTGGGCGTGGCCGGTCGGGCTCGTGCAAGTGTCGGTGTATGCCTGGGTGTTTTACGACGCCAAGCTCTATTCGGACGCCATCCTGCAGGTCTTCTTTTTTGTGCTGCAGGCGTACGGTTGGTGGCACTGGCGCGACGCCGCCGTCCGGTCGCGGACGGAGTTGCCCGTTTCCCGGCTGGGGAGGCGCGCAGTCCTGGCGTACATCGTGGTTGGCGCGATTGCCACGGCCGGCTGGGGGGAAATGATGCGGCGGACCACCGATGCGGCTCTACCCCGCTGGGACGCGTTCATCCTCGTATTCAGCCTGATTGCACAGTGGCTGCAGGCGCGCAAGCGGCTGGAGAACTGGATCGGATGGATGATCGTGAACGGGGTGGTGGTCGGGGTGTGCTGGCAGAAGGGGCTCCGGCTGACGGCCGGGCTGTATGTGGTTTTTTTCCTGATGGCCGTGGTCGGTCACCGCACGTGGCAGCGCACCTTCCGCGAGAGCTCCGCCCGATGAGCCCGGTGAAACGCATCGCGATTTTCGGGACGGAATCGACGGGCAAGACTTCGCTCGCGCAAACGCTGTCGAAACAATTTGCCGAGCCGTGGGCGCGCGAGTTCGTCCGGGAATATTGGGAGAGGCGCGAGGGCCGGATCACCGCCGACGATCTCGATGCCATTGCGCGCGGGCAGAGCGAGAACGAAACGGCCGCCGCAGCGCAGGCCAGGCAGCTGGTGTTTTGCGACACCGAGCTGCTGACCTGCGTGTTGTGGAATGACCTCTTGTTTCCGGGCGCCTGCCCGCCCTGGGTGCGCCTCGAGGCGGATCGCCGCGCTCAGGAATACGCGATCTACCTGCTGTGCGACGCCGACATCGCCTTCGTGCCGGATCCGCAGCGCTGTTTTCCTGATGAAGCCGCGCGCGAACGTGGGCGGCAGCTTTGGCGCGCCGCGCTGGTGTCGCGCCGCATCCCCTTCGTGGAGATCAAGGGCACGTGGCCGGAGCGGGAGTGGTTGGCGATCGCGGCGGTGGAGAGAGTCTTGCGGTCACTCAGGACTGGGGAAGACGTTCAGTTGTAGGCCAGGCCGCTGACCTGGCAGGATTCGCCAGATTCGAAACGCCAGCTCGGCGAGCTGGCCTACAATCGGAGTCGCCACTTCTACAGCGCCCGTTCGAGGATCGTGGTCAGTTCCTCCCCGGTGAGCAGGATCGGGTTTGCCTTCATGCTGCTGGCTCGGGCGGCGGCGGCGCAGAGCGCGGGGACATCGGCGCGAGTGACGCCATAGGCAGAGAGCGGCGGCATATTCAGATCGGTCACGAGGGATTCAATCCACCTCACGCCGTCTTCCGCTCCCGCCTGCGACCGGCCGGTCAGCAGCCTCGCCACCTCGTCATAGCGTCGCATCGCATCGCCTGGGACGCCACGCTGACTCAGAGCGCGAACGTTTGCTGCCATCACGTGTGGCAGCAGTGCGCCACAAAGTGCGCCGTGCGGGGCCTGAAACATGCCGCCCACCGGGTTGGCAAATCCGTGGACGGCGCCGAGGCCCGCGTTGGCCAGCGCGAGTCCACCCAGCAGGCTGGCGAGGGCCATGTCCGACCGCGCCGCGGCATTGTGCCCGTCGTCCACCGCGGTCCGCAGGGCGCCCGCGACGCGGCGCAGGCCCTCGGCTGCCAGCGCGTCCGTGATGGGATTGGCGCGGCAGGAAACATAGGGTTCGATCAGTTGGGTGAGGGCGTCGAGTCCGGTCGCCGCCGTCAGACGCGGCGGCAAATCGTGGGTCAGC
>JBKJRG010000633.1:0-4065 GCA_046594805.1 Opitutaceae bacterium
CTTGACGAATGCAGCTCGGACTTCTTTTCGACCAACGAGTTTCCATGGCATCCACCAAGGAAGTGTCACCCATCATTGTCTGGAAAGTGTCACCTATCATTGTCCACGAGCCGCCGAGCTGGCTGATCCGGAGCCAGGTGAGCGACCATAAGCGCAAACAAGTTAGCACTTATGTGGTCAGCGAGCTGGCCTACAAACGGGCTTCGAACGCTGGCCCTTATCGCCCCGCCAAAACCTGCTCGAACTTCACCGCATCCTCCGGGGTGTCGACCCCGATGGTCGGGTCAGCGGTGATTTCGCAGGCGATCTCGTAGCCGTTCTCCAGCACGCGGAGTTGCTCCAATTTTTCGATCTGTTCCAGCTTCCCTTGCGGCAGCGTGGCAAACTTTGCGAGCAAGTCCGTGTGATAGCCGTAGAGCCCAAGGTGCTTGTAGCACGGGTTCGCAACCACCCACGCATCGTCGACCAGCCCGGCACAAAAGCGGGCGTACGGAATCGGCGAGCGGGAAAAAAACAGCGCCCGCCGCTTGGCCGGCGCGAGCACCACTTTCACCTGGTTGGGATTGGCGAAGTCGGCCGCCCGCCGAAAAGGCGTGGCCAGCGTGGCCATGGGCGCACCCCCGTACAGCAGCGCCGCCAGTGCGCGTAGCTGGCCACCCGTCACGAGCGGTTCGTCGGCCTGGACGTTGATGATAAACTCCGCACCGACCTTCTGGTTGGCCTCGGCGATCCGGTCCGTGCCGCTTTGGTGGGCCGGACTCGTCATCAGGGCCCGAAATCCAGCGCCGGTGACACACTCGCGGAGCAAAGGATGGTCGACCGCGAACCAGAGCGGCAGCTCCGGTGCCTCGCGCGCGATGCGTTCCGCAACCCACAGGAGCAGCGGTTTCCCCTTGATGGCGTGCAACAGTTTGCGCGGAAAGCGCGTCGATTCCAGGCGACAAGGAACGATGATTGCGGTCTGTGCCATCGACCGTCAGCCTGAGTCCGGGTTTTTAGGTTGCAAGCCGCACACCCGACCCGGATTTTGGCCGGTCTTTCCGAATCCATGAAACCAATCGAAGCCTCTTCTGCAGTCCAATCCATCACAAAGGAATTGGTCGTTCAGAACAAGATGGGGGTTCATGCGCGACCGGCCGCGATGATCGTTCGAATCACCAACAAGTTCAAGGCGGAGGTGTACGTGGAGAAGGATGAGGAACAGGTTAACGGCAAGAGCATCATGGGCTTGATGATGTTGGCCGCCGGCAAGGGCTCCAAGGTCAAGTTCATCGCCACCGGCGGGGACGCCGCCGCGATGCTGGCGGAAATCGAGGCCCTGTTCATCCGAAAATTCGACGAGGCTTAATCTCGGAAACGCAGAAGAGCGAAACCACGGAATCAATCGGTTTTTTCATTTCCGCGCCTCCGCCCTTCCGCGCTTAATCAGAGTTTGAAGAACCGCCGCGCGTTCGCCGTCGTGACCAAGGCCAGCTCCTCGTAGCTGATCCCAAAGACTGCGCTGGCCGCATATTCCGCGGTGTGCCGGACGTAGGCCGGCTCATTCGGCTTCCCTCGATGCGGCATCGGCGTGAGATACGGGGCATCGGTCTCCAGCATGAAGCGTCCGAGCCCCTGGGCCTTGGCGGCGGCGCGCACGGCCTCGGCGCTCTTGTAAGTCAGAATTCCGGTGAACGAGCCCACCCCGCCCCGGCCCACCAGCCCGGCCATTTCCCTGGGGCCTTCGGTGAAACAGTGAAACACCACGCGCGCCCAATCGACGCCGCTCGCATCGACGGCCGCCACGCACTCGTCGAACGCCCCGCGCGAGTGGACCACCACCGGGCAGCCCAGCCGCTTCGCGATCGCCAGCTGCGCGGCGAACGCGTCCTGCTGCCAACTGAAAATTTTTTCCCCCGCGGCCGCGTCATTCTTCGGCAGATGAAAACGATCCAACCCGCATTCGCCCAACGCCACGGGTCGCGGGAGCGCCGAACCCGATGTCACCTGCCAGTACGCCTCGATTTTTTCCACCGCCCCCTCCCAGCCTGCGTCGACCGAGCAGGGATGCAGCCCCGCGGTGTAGTGGACGCGACCTGGATTTTCCCCGGCAATACCGCGATACAGCGCCCAGTCTTCCGGCGAAGTGCCAATCGTGATCAGCGCGTTGACCCCCGCGTCCGTGGCTCGCGCCAGCGCAGCGGGCAGCGCCTGGCTCCGCGCGAAGGATTCGAGGTGGGTGTGGGTGTCGATCAGTCCCATTGGAAAAGCGCGCGGGATGAACCAAGGCGCAGTCAGCTGAATGGCGTCGCCGCCCGCCGCCGCGCAATGAGAATCAAAGGTAGAGCGCGCCGTATCTTTCCCGCAGATAACGCATCAGGTGCCGGGGGGACAACTCCTCTCCCGTGACGCGGCGCACGAGCTCGAGGGCACTGTAGCGGCGGCCGTGCGCGTGCACGTTTTCGCGCAACCAGCCCAGCAGCCCGGTGAAATCCCCGCGGGCGAACTCCTCCTCCAAGCCGGGCCGGGTGGCCAGCGCTACATACCATAGCTGCGCCGCAATCATGTTGCCGAGGCAATAACTCGGGAAGTATCCGAACGACCCATCGCTCCAGTGCACATCCTGCAGCACCCCTGCGCGATCGCTGGTAGGCTCGAGACCGAGCAGCGCCTGCGAGGCCTTGCGCCAGGCCGCCGGCAAATCGCGCACCGCGAGCTCGCCCGCCAACAACTGCTGCTCCAATTCAAAGCGCAGCACGATGTGCAGGTTGTAAGTGACCTCATCGGCATCCACGCGAATCAGGGTCGGCTCCACCGCATTGACGGCGAGATGGAGCTCCTCCGAACTGAAGTGCGCGGTCTGCGCCGGAAACAGTTCCCGCCAGCGCGGCTCGAAGCAGCGCCAGAATCCACGGCTGCGCGCCACCTGGTTTTCCCACAGCCGGCTTTGCGATTCGTGCATCGCCATGCCCGCGTGAATCCCGAGCGCGGTCCCCAGGTGCGCGGCGGGCAGCCCCTGCTCGTAGAGCCCGTGGCCCGTCTCATGGATCGAGCTGAACAGCGCGTCCAGCGGCTGGTCTTCCTTGTAACGGGTGGTCATGCGCACATCGCAGCCGGTCCCGGAACAAAAGGGATGGAGCGACACATCGATCCGGCCGCGCGAATAATCGAATCCCATCCGTGCCGTCACTTCGCGCAGGAAAACCCGCTGCTGCTCCAGCGCAAAACCCTGCAACCGTGCGGCCGCCTCCCGGGCGCGCGCCGCGGCCGGCGCAGCGACAATTTCCCGCCCGAGCGGCACGAGCTCCCGTTTCAATTCGGCAAAAAGTTTTTCCACCGCCGCCGCCGTCAGCCCCGGGTCATGCTTGTCGAGCATGTAATCGTACGCCGTCTCGCGGTGCCCGAGATACGCCGCCTCCCGCCGGGCCAGCTCGAGGTTTTTCTCCAGCACCGGCGCATAGCCGGCAAAATCGTTGTCCGCCTTGGCGCGCGCCCACGCATGATAACCGCGGCTGCCCTGGGTCGCCTTCTCCCGCACGAATTCCGCCGGCAACTTCGTCGCCCGATCGTAATCGCGGCGCGCCTGCGTGACGATGGCCTGCGCCGGCGCGTCCAGCTCGGCGGATTTGCTTTCCAACCCGGCGAGGAGTTCACCAATCCGCGGGTCACTCGCGGCCGCATGCTGGGTTTCCGCCAGGAGGGATTGTTGGGCAGCCCGCTGCTCCGCCGCCCCCGCCGGCAAGTTCACCTGCTCATCCCACGCCAGCAAATCGCCCACCGTGCTGAAAACGTGCGCGCGCTTTACGAGTGAAACCAATTCATTCAGCGCCGCGGCACAGGTCATCCCGCGAGCGTGCGCGTCCGCGCAGCGCCGTCAAATCAGCGCGGTGGTGGGTTTTGGGTTTTGGGTTTTGATTTCCCAATCCGCGCTGCGCGATCCGCCATTGTCGCCCGAAGCCAGCTCAGCGAGCTGGCCTGCAACCGGACATTGGATTTGTTGTAGGCCAGGTTGCTGGCGGTTGGACAATGATGGGTGACACTTTCCGGACAATGATAGGTGACACTTTTTCCGTAGGATTGGTTTGA
>JBKJRG010000642.1:0-6161 GCA_046594805.1 Opitutaceae bacterium
CTTGACGAATGCAGCTCGGACTTCTTTTCGACCAACGAGTTTCCATGGCATCCACCAAGGAAGTGTCACCCATCATTGTCTGGAAAGTGTCACCTATCATTGTCCACGAGCCGCCGACCTGGCACGTACGATCAGCGAAACGGGAAAGCCAGCTCAGCGAGCTGGCCTACCACCCGGGCAGAGACACGAAGTAAGCCGGGTCGACGAGCTGACTTGCAAACGAGCCGAGCAGGCGGGACGACTGCGCTACTCCAGATACAGTCCGTCCTTCACCGCCGGCTTGGGCGAAAGTTTCTGCCACGCTGCGGCAAACGAGTCTTCGTCATAACCAAAAAGCGGCGAGACCTCGATCGTCGCACCCGGCAACCCGGACGCGTCGGCCTCCACGGCGGCTCCGTTCGCTTTCAACCAGCGGGCAAACTGCCGCAATTGATCTTCGCGGCAGGTCTGCGGGGAATCGAGGCCGTCGGCATTTTTCACCGGAGAAAAATCGTTCTGCCGCAGCGTCTCGATCACGACCGGGTTTTTCGCGAAGGGCAGCGCGTCGAAGACGAACATCTCGAACTTCACCCCGTTCGGCTTCTCCGGTTTCACCGGCTTCCCTTGCGCGTCGATCGATGGGATTTTTTTGTCGGCGCGATGAAACGGCAGGGAAATGCCCGCCTGCCCCGAGGCCATGCGGCGGATGAACTCCCGGTCGAGGATGTGAATGGCAATGCTGCCGGCCGGGTAACGCAGGCTGCCCTTCGCGTCGGTCTCGCGCTGCAGCTCCATCGGCAGATCGGAGTACTCGACGACGACGGTCTTTCCATTTTGCACGCAGAAGTGACCCACCTTTTCCTCGGCGTAGGCCTTGGTCACCATCTTGCTCGACACCTCGGACTGGCGCTCCAGGTGCCAGCCAATGAACTCCGGGTCGATTGCCCGCACCAGTGGGTTGTCCACTTGGAAATAGCTCAGGGTATCGATGCCCTCGCGCTTCATGAGATCCAAGGCGCCGCTGCGCTCGAGGGCGCGCAGCGACCCGCCATGCCCATCGGGCGAAAGCGCGATCGAGCCTGGGCTATCCAGCATGATTTTGCCCTCCAACGTGACCGCGGGCATCCGGCCTTGCCGGAATAAATGCACCCGCCCCGGCTCGAGCCCGAAATACTTGTGCTCCTGCAGGAAATTCTCCGTCGCGGTGTGGTTCGCGTGGCTGGTCATGATGAACCAGTGCAACGGCCGCCCGTAACGGGCGCCGGCGGCCCGGATTTTTTCCGCGAACACCTGGAAGAGCGTCTTTCGTTTCAGCGGCGTGACGGGATATGTTCCTTTGGGCCCATCGTACCCGAGTCGCGTCCCCTGCCCGCCCGCCACCGTGAATGCCGCCACCCGACCCGCCCTCAGCGCCGCCTCGCCCGCCGCCTTCGCCTTGGCCCAAGCCCCGGCCTCGCCGCCGTGCTCCGGCCGCTTTTCGTAGGGTGCGGGCGCAATGCCCTCCAAGTTGACACCGCTGGCCGCATCCTTGGTCAACAAGGTGCGCGTGAGCCGGGCAATTTCCTCGAGGTCGACTTCCTCGGCCTCCGCCAGCAGGCGCTTTTGTTCGTCGGATTTGAGCTGATCAAAAAAGGCAAAGACCTGGCCCTGGCCAGCACGTTGGAACTTGTCGATGAGCGGATGCGTCACAGGTGGGAACCGAGATGGAAAGGCGCGGCCCGCTTTGGTTCAATGTTTGGGCGGAAAAACTTCCGATGGGCCCGTTGCATCAGTCCTCGAACTTGAAGATCACGTCGCCGGGGCGGGCATAATTCAGCTGTTTCCGGATGACTTTCTCCACGTAGTCCCGGTCGGTCTTGAGCCGCTCCAGCACCCGGTCCTGTTGCTTCAGCCGCTGCTCCGCCTCCGCCACCTGCCGGCGGAGGCTTTGCTCCGTGCGCCGGAGCCGGTTGAATTCCTGCTGGGTCTCGAAAAAAAGCGCCCCCGCCGCCAGGCCCAGCCCGGTCAGGACAAAAACATAGACGAAGGTGATGACACGGCGCGGGTTCACGGGACGGACCAACCGATCAACGAGTGGCGCGGCGGGTGAGTAAAGGACATTTCAAAGGCCGGCCGGGGGACCAGGGCCCGTGAATTTGACGTGCGTTTTTTCCGCATGGCTGCACGGTGGGCCTCGCCACATGTATCAGAGTTTTTACGGGTTCCGGGAGATGCCGTTCAACATCACGCCGGACCCGCGGTTTCTCTACCTCAGCCCGACTCACCAAGAAGCGCTACAGCACCTCAAATACGGGGTGTCGGAACGGAAGGGCTTCATCGTGCTTGTGGGCGAAGTGGGCTGCGGCAAGACGACGATCTGCCGCCGCTTCCTGAATGAGCTCGACCCGGCCCGATTCGACACGGCGCTGATTCTCAATCCGCGCGTGACCGAAACGCAGATGCTGAAGGCGATCCTGACGGAGCTCGGCGAAACGAAGCTCGGTCGCAGCCAAAACGACCTGGTCGCCCAGATGAACCGGGTGTTGCTCGACCGCATCAGCAAGGGCCGCGACATCGTGCTCATCATCGACGAGGCGCAAAACCTGAAATTCGAGGTACTCGAACAGATCCGCCTCCTCTCCAATCTCGAGACCGACAAGCAAAAGCTCCTCCAGATCGTGCTGATGGGCCAGCCCGAGTTGAAGGCGGTGCTCGCGCGCGAGGATCTCCGGCAGTTGCGCCAGCGGATCCTGGTGCATTACGAACTGCATCCGTTGTCCGCGACCGACATGGCGCACTACATCCAGCACCGCCTCTCCCTCGCCGGCGCGAACGGACGGCCCTCGTTCACCCGCTGGGCGCTGCGGAAGATACACCGGGGCAGCCGGGGCATTCCCCGCCTCGTGAACAACCTTTGCGACAAGGCGATCCTCTCTGCTTTCATCCGCGAATCGGACGAAGTCAGCTACTGGGACGCCCGCCGGGCGGTGAAGGACATGGACAAGCTGACGGAGTAGGACTTTCTTCAACGAGAGTTCGATCCACCCCGTTGCCCGCATGAGTCTCATCAATGACGCGCTCAAAAAAGCCCAGAGGCAGCGCAACGACAATCCCGCCCAGCTCGTGCCACCGATGCCCGGTGGCGAAAGCGGCGGTGGTAGTGGCGGGCGGCGCGGTCAGCCACGCTCGGGCAGTCCGACGGTGTTGATTGCCTCCGGGGCCATCGCGCTGGTGGCGGTGTCAGTCGTCCTCACGATTATTCTCGTCAACCGAAGCGGCCCCAAACCGGCTGCGGTGGCCGTTGCCGCCCAGTCATCCGCGCCCAAGTCGCCCGCCCCATCTTCTCCCGCTCCCCTGGTCGTCGCGCCCACCGATGCACCCGGCGAGTCCGCCCCGATTGTGGCGGTGGTGGCGCCAGCGACGACCCCGCCCAAACCTGCTGCCACGACCGCGGTGATTAATAGCCCAGCGCCGCCCAACCGCGACGCGTCGCCGCCCGCGGGCAAGTCTTCGCCAACGCGCCCGCCTTCTCCCGCCGCCGAAACCAAAGCGTTGCCCATGGCCGTTGCCGCGCGGGAGCTGCCGCCCCCGAGTTCACCGGCGGCGCCCGTTGCACCTGCTCCGACTCCGGCGCCCGAAACCGCCACGCTCAGCGCGAAAGGTGACGAACGCGTGCATGCTTTCGTCGACACGGTGCGCGTCACCGGTATTCGCTCCTCCGGAAATGAAAGCCGCGTCCTGATGAACGAGAAAGTTTTTCGCGTGAATGACCTGGTCGACCGCACCCTGGGAATCCGCTTGATCAAGGTCGAAGCCGATAACCTGACATTCTCCGACGCCAACGGCGTGACCTACGTGAAGTACTTCTGAGTAGGCGTCTCAAAAGGTCTGTCTTTCATTCAGCTGGACGCTCGCAACTCTGAAGCCGCCGCGTGGGCCGAGATGGATTCTTCGCTGCGCTCCGAATGTCCGACACTTTTCGACGTCCTCTGAGCCGTATCCATTCAGTCGGCCACGAATCTGCTCGTGCTTTTCAATACTGAAAGGTGACCCTGTAGGCCAGCTCGCTTGCGAGCGCTTTCCAGAGCGCGCGCAAGCGCGCTGACCCACGTCGGACGGAATAGATACGGCTTAGATACGAATCAGTTCTTCGGGAACCAAGGAGTCGTCTCGCACGCCGAGCGAGATCGAATACCACTCGATGGGACCTCCGATCTGTACCGTTCCGGGCGGCAAGTCAGTGGGCGGCTTCGGCTGAGGCGCTTTCATTTTTTGCCTCTCAGTGTTATTCGCCTGAACGGGGTGCCGGATTCGATCAGGCCGGGCGTCGTCGAGCGACGACCCTGCGCTCACAGTTCCTTGATGCTGATATTCCGGAACTGCACCAGGCTCGAGGCGGCGTTGTACTTGCCATCCTTGAAACCGCCGTGGTGCTGCAGCGCGAACTTGCCCTTTTCCGGGATGTCGGGGAGCTGCGCGTGGTCGATGACTTTCTTGCCGTTCAGGACGACGGTCAGCCGGTCGCCCTTCAGCGTAATTTCGAAGGTGTTCCACTCGCCGACGGGTTTGTCGGCATTCATCTTGGGCGTGACGCCGGCGCGAACGGCGGGCGGCATCTTCGCGTCCATCCGGTAGCCGTACACTTCGCCCGAGCCGATCGGCCAGCACCAGATGTTGAGCTGGGCCTTGCTCGAGCCGCGGAGATAGATGCCGGAGTCGGCGTTCGGCGTGGGCGTGACGATGTCCTTGCCGTCGGGCCCTTTCAGGTGGGTGCCGTCCGGCAGCACGGTGGGGATATTGTAGAGGCCGGTCTTCTCCTTGATCCGCCAGTCAATCTTGAGGACAAAATCCTTGTACTCTTTTTCCGACCACAGGTTCTTGTCGCCCGGGGCTTCGCTGCGGGCGTCGTAGTCGATCACCCCGTCCAGCACCTTCCAGTGTCCGTTGTCGCCTTCGGGCGCTTTCCAGCCGGAAAGGTCCTTGCCGTTGAAGAGGGAGACGAAGCCGGCCGGGGCCGACGCGGCGGAAAAGCCGGCGGTCGTGAACGTGAGGGCGAGGGTGGCGAGGCGGAGCGATTTCATGGGGATGGGTTGTTCTAGCGGTTCCGCGGGCGCAGGACCAGCCGAGAGTTTATTTAACGTGGCAAACGGCAGGTCCCGCGGCGGCGGGACCGCTACGCCAGAAAACGATCGAACAGATTCCGGGTCATCCGCTGCACGCGCGCATCGGGACCCGGCGGCAGGACCGATCGAGCCAGGTCGGCGACCTGGCCTACAACGGCATCGGCCGAACGCTCCCTCAAATCGGCTGCGAGATGGTTCCTACACCATCTGAGACGTGTCGAATCGACAATCCGCGATTCCTGTCAACAGTATGGCGTCCGCTTCACGTGGTCTCCCCGCCCCTGAACCTTTCTTCCCCGTGCCCGATCTCCCCATGAAGAATTTGCCCGTTCGCCCGTCCGGCAGGGCGCCGTATATCGCCACCCGCCAGCCGCTTTCCCGCCGCCGTTTCCTGCAGGGCGCGGGCATCGCGCTTTCGCTCCCGCTGCTCGATTCGATGCTGCCATCCTTTGCCCGCGCCCAGGCATCGTCCTCGCCGCTGGCGCTACGGGCGAAACCGCGGCGAATGCTCGGCATCTGCAACAACCTCGGCCTGCTCCCGGATTTGTTCTTCCCCACGGGCACCGGTCGGGATTACCAGCCTTCGCCTTATCTCCAGCATCTCAAGGCGCACCGCAACGACTACACGGTTTTCAGCGGCGTCTCCCATCCCAACGTCGATGGCGGTCACCCGGCCGATGTGTGTTTTCTCACCGCCGCGCCTCACCCCGGCAGCAGCTCCTTCCGCAACACGATCTCGCTCGACCAGCACATTGCCGAACAGATCGGCGTGTTGACGCGTTTCCCTTCGCTCACGCTCGGCGTGAACACGCGCACGCGCAGCCTATCCTGGACCGGGACCGGGGTGGCCATTCCACCGGAGGACAAGGCGGCGGAGGTGTTCAAACAACTTTTCCTGCAAGGCACGCCGGAACAGGTCGCCGCGCAAATCCGGCGGCTCGACACCGGCCGGAGCATTCTCGACACCGTCGCCGGCCAGGCGAAGGAACTGCAGCGCAACGTGGGCGCCCGCGATCGCGATCGGCTGGATCAGTATTTCACGAGCGTCCGGAATCTCGAGCACCGGTTGCAGGCTTCCGC
>JBKJRG010000700.1:0-6990 GCA_046594805.1 Opitutaceae bacterium
AAGCGTAGGGGCGTCGCTCGACGACGCCCGGAACAGGGTGAGGTGCCCGCCCCGACGGTCGTCGTCAAGCGACGCCCCTACCAACGCGGCGAAGGCGGCGTGTCCCCAGCATTTCCCCGTTTTTCTTGGCACGCTGCAAGAGCGCTCTACCTTGCCGCCATGTTCGTCCAGCCGTTCACGCTGCACATCCCCGACGAAAAACTCGCGGCCATCCGCGCGCGGCTGGAGAACGCACGGTGGCCGAAGGTCCGGCCGCAGGCGGGCTGGAGCATGGGCACCGACGCCGGGTTCCTTTGGCGCGCGGTCGATTACTGGCTGAACAAATTCGACTGGCGGAAACAGGAGGCCGCCCTCAACCGGCTGGCCCAGTTTACCACCGAGATGGACGGGTTGAACATCCACTTCGTGCACATGCGCAGCCGGGAGGAGAACGCGACCCCCTTGCTCCTCGCGCACGGCTGGCCCGGCTCCTTTGCCCAATTTGATGAGCTCATCCCGCGGCTGATTGACCCGGTGCGCTTCGGGGGCGACGCCGGCGATGCTTTTGATGTGATCCTGCCTTCGCTGCCGGGAGTCGCGTTCTCCGCTCCTTTTCCCGTGGGCGGACCGCGCGGGCGGATTGCGGATCGCTGGCACGAGTTGATGACTGAGGTGCTCGGTTATCCGCGTTTCGCGGCGGCCGGGGGCGACATTGGGAGCGATATCGTCACCCGGCTCGCGCTCCAGCATCCGGCCGCGCTGCTCGGCATCCATCTGACCGACGTCCGCGATCCCTGGCTCGGCCCGCGCACAGCGCCGCTGACGATGGCGGAACAGCAATACCGCGCCGCTCAGGATGCGTGGTATGCCAACGAGGGCGGGTACGACCACCTCCAGGGCACTAAGCCCCAGACCCTCGCCTTCGCGCTCAATGATTCGCCGCTCGGGGCGATGGCCTGGATCCTCGAAAAAATGCGGGCGTGGTCGGACTGCGGCGGCGACGTGGAAAAACGGTTCAGCCTCGATCAACTGTTGACCAATGTGACGCTTTACCTCGCGACCGACACACTCGCGACTTCGCTGCAGCATTATTTTGACCGCGTGAAACACCCCCAGCACTTCGCGCCGGATGAGCGCGTCCACGTGCCGACCGCCGTCGCATTGTTTCCGGCGGAGACTCCGGCGAATCCTCCGCGCGAGTGGGCCGAGCGCTCCTACAATGTGCACCGGTGGACGCCGATGACGCGCGGCGGCCACTTCCCATTCGCGGAGGAACCGGATATGCTCGCGGCGGATTTGCAGGGGTTCTTCGGGCCGTTGGCTCTGCGGGCGCAGCGGTAGGGCGAATTGCGGATTTCGGATTGGCCGAAGCTGAACCTTGCGGACCCGACTCGCGGTGAAAGTCGACGCGCCCCGAATCCAATCCGCAATCCGAAATCCGCAATTCCGCTACCCTTCCAGCTCCGTCCACCGCGCGAACACTGCCGCCAACTCCGCCTCGATCTCGTGCAACCGCACCGTGGCGCGGGTGACTTCGATGGCGGGCTTCTTGAAAAACAGCGGGTCGGCGAGCTTCGCGGTGAGCGTGGCCTGTTCCGACTCCAGCACTTCGATTTTCTTCGGCAGCGCTTCCAGCTCCGCACGCTCCTTGTTCGAAAGCTTGCGCGTTTTCGCCCCACCACCGTTCACGGACGCGGCCAGCGCGGCCTTGGCGGCCTGCTTCGCCTTTTCCTCGGCGGCGGCGATCGCGGCTGCCTTCGCCGCCTTCTCTTTCTGCCAGTCATCGTACCCGCCGATGTATTCCGAAACCTTCCCCTCGCCCTCGAACACCAGCAGGCTGGTGCACACCTCGTTCAGGAAGGCGCGATCGTGGCTCACCAGCAGCACGGTCCCGCCGAACTCCACCAGCAGATCCTCGAGCAGCTCGAGCGTCTCCGCGTCGAGATCGTTCGTCGGTTCGTCCAGCACCAGCACGTTCGCGGGCTTCGTGAACAGCCGCGCCAGCAGCAACCGGTTTCGCTCCCCGCCCGAGAGCGCCTTGATGGGCGTGCGCGCGCGGCTTGGCTCGAACAGGAAATCCTCGAGATACGAAATCACATGCCGGTTCCGGCCGTTGATCGTCACGGTCGCGTTTCCGTCCGCCACCGCGTCCTGGACCCGCATCGTATCGTCCAGCTGCGCGCGCAGCTGATCGAAGTAGACGATCTCGAGCCGCGTGCCCTGCTCGACCGTGCCCACCTGCGGCTGCAGCTGGCCGAGCAGCAGCCGCAGCAGGGTCGTCTTGCCCGCGCCATTGGGGCCGACGATGCCAATCTTGTCGCCGCGTTCGATCCGTGTCGTCAGGTCGCGGACGATCCAGCGTTCGTCGTAGCGGAAGCCGGCGTTCTCGCAGGCGATGACCTTGAACCCGCTGCGGTCGGCCTCCTGCGCGGTCATTGTCGCCTTGCCCGCGCGATCCCGCCGGGCGGCGCGCTCCGCCCGCATTTTCTCCAAGGCATGAATGCGGTTGTTCGCCCGCGAGCGCTGGGCCTTCACTCCGCGGCGAATCCACACTTCCTCTTGGGCGAGCTTCTTGTCGAACTGCGCGCGCTCGATCTCCTCGGCCTCGAGCACCGCCTCCTTGCGAACGAGGAACGTATCATAGTCGCAGGCCCAGCCGACGAGCTTGCCGCGATCGATTTCGATGATGCGGGTCGAAATTTTCCGCAAAAACGCGCGATCGTGCGTCACGAACAGCAACGCACCACCCCACTCCAGCAGGAATTCCTCCAGCCATAGGATCGACTCGAGATCGAGATGGTTGGTTGGCTCGTCGAGCAGGAGCAGTTGCGGATCCTCCACCAACCCGCGGGCCAGCAGGACGCGGCGTTTCTGGCCGGCGGAAAGCGCGGCAAACTCATGCTCGACCGGCAGGCCCATCTGCTCGAGCAGCCGCTCGACCCGATCGTGGCGCTCCCAGTCGTTGTGCACTTCGTACGCGCCGCCTTCGCCCTCGACCACTGTGCGCACCGTGCCGGTCAGCCCCGCGGGCACTTCCTGGCGCAGGGTCGAAATGACCGCCCCGGGCTGCCGGAAAACCTGGCCAAGATCCGGGTTCATTTCGCCCGCAATCACCTTCATCAGGGTCGATTTGCCCGCGCCGTTGCGACCGACGAGGCAAACGCGCTCGCCGCGGTCGATCTGGAGATTGACGCGGTCGAGCAGCGGCGCTCCACCGAAGCTCAGGCTGACATCGAGAAGACTGACAATGGCCATGGGAACCCGCGACGATCAACGGCCTTGCACTGAAGTGCAAGGATTGCGGATTTCGGATTCTCCAATCCGGCCGGGGTCTCCGGTCTCCGGTCTCCAGCCTCACCTCCCCGGCGGCGTCATCGGATACTGAATCGTCCTGCCATTCGCCATCCGCACGCGCACCGGCTGGCCCTGCACGAAACGCAGCGCCCGATAATTCTCTCCTGCCACCGGCTGCACCGCTTTGACGTAGCGCGTCGGACCCACGAGCTGATCGTAGGTCGCCGTCGTAACGCCATTCTCCAGGTAATACTGATCCGCGGCGGCCGAGAGCTGCCGCAGGTTGTTCAATACCGCCTTGTCCTGCGACGCCATCTGGACTTTTTGAAACGCTGGGATCGCCATCGCCGCGAGCAGCCCAACCGTGACCGGGTTGTAGATCGCCAGTCCCGCCACGTCCTGCTTCAGCGAGCGGTTCATGTAGGCCTTGATGAGAATGCCGTCCGCCACGTTGGTGCGGACCGCGATGATCGGGCGGTCGAGCTTCGGCAGTCTGCTGAACACCAGGTTCATCATCGGCTTCGCCTCCGCCGGCATTTCGGGATTCAGCTTCTCGATTTGGCGAATTTGATCGAAGAACCGCGGGCTGATGTAGCTCAGGCCGTTGCCCTCCGCGCCGACATGGGCGAGCGCCTTCTTGAATTCCTCCGTCTGCGCCAGGCCGGTCTTCTGCTCACGGCACTCGGTGAGGAACGCCAGCGACGTCGCCAGGTAGAGGGTCGGCCCATCGATTACGATCACCGGCTGGATGCCCTCGAAGGGCAGCCGCTGGGTCGACTCGTAAACATGGAGCGAGCCCACGTCACTGCGGCGAAACTCGCGGGATTTCGCGAGCGAAGGCTCCACGATCCCGCCGACGCCATCCACGCAGGCCAGCGCAGCGAAAGCGGGCAGGACGATGCCCGGCCGGCCGGCGGTGCGAATGGTCTTCGTCGCGTCGACCCGCACCACCACGGCCGTCCGCCCCTTCAGGCCGTGAATCAGTTCGATGATCGAGAGCGTGATCGACTCGCCCGCTTTCTTCAGCCCGTTCTCGAGCTCCCGGCCTGCGGGCTCGCCGGCGACTTTGTCCACGACGTCCTTCAGCGCCTTGTAGACGACGCCCAGATCCATTTCGCTCTCGCCATAGAATGCCGTGTCCGCCGGCGCCAGTTTCAGGTGCGTGTACGGTCCGGGCTTGCCCCCGAGCCCCGCCATCAGGCCGTGGCGCTCGCCCGCGGTATAAAGAAACATGCGGTTGCGGAAGAATCCCGTGCCGTCCGGCACCGAGCTCACCCCGAGCGCCTTGATGTCGGTTAAACCGAGAATCCCGGCCAAGGCGCGGTAGTCCTGCTGGGCGAACGGCGCGAGGGTGCGCTGCGTGCGACCCATTTCCGTCATCAATTCCTGCAGCCCGCTCGCGACCTTCAGGACATCGCCGTCGACATCGACATAACCGTACAACGTGCCGCCGAGCTCGAGATGCTGGTGCACCGCGAGGAAACTGCGGCTCCGTTCCTTCTCCTTGACCAGCTCGACCGCAGAGGGCCTGGCGCGATCCGCCTTGGCCGTGGGCGCGGCCACCTCCGCGGTTTTCTGACACGCACCGAGCATGAGCGCAGCGACCAGGAGCGAAATCCTGAAGACGATGGGGTGCATAATACAGTACGCGCTTTACTGTGGGCGCGTTTGCCCCGAAAGACTACGTCGTGTTGGCAATAGCAGGCAAGGGAGTAGCGGAAGGCGTGAGCCCTCCGCTGCAAACCCGAAACGCTCACGCGTTCCGCTACCCGCGCAATTGCGCCGGCGGAGTTTGCCGACTCTCCTTCAACAATGTCAGCGCCCCCCGTGCCCCGCTATAATGTGCTCGGCGTCGGCGTCTCCGCCCTGACGTTTGCGCAGGCCCGCGACCTCGTCCTGGCGCGCGGGCAAAAACGCTCGCGCGGCTATGTCTGCGTCACGGGCGTGCACGGCGTGATGGAATCCTGCGACGATCCCGCGCTGCGCCGGATTCACCACGAGGCTTTTCTCGTGACGCCGGATGGGATGCCGCTCGTCTGGCTGGGTCCGCCCGGCGTGGAGCGGGTGTACGGGCCGGACCTGATGCTCGCCGTCTGCGACGCCGGCCGGGCCAGTGGCGTGCGACATTTTTTCTACGGGGGTGCCCCCGGCGTGGCCGAAGAGTTGTCCGCCAAACTCCGTGCCCGGTTTCCGGGGTTGGAGGTCGTGGGGACATACTCGCCCCCGTTTCGTCCCCTCAACGAAGACGAAGCCGCCCGGCTGCGCGCCGACGTGGCGCGCACGCGACCCGACCTGATGTGGATCGGCCTGAGCACGCCGAAGCAGGAACGCTTCATGGCGGAGTATGCACCGCAGCTCGAGGCCGGGCTGTTGCTGGGCGTCGGTGCGGCGTTTGATTTTCACACCGGCCGCGTGGTGCAGGCGCCGCGCTGGATGCAGCGCAGCGGACTGGAATGGCTGTTCCGGCTTGGCACCGAGCCGCGGCGGCTCGGCCCGCGCTACCTCCGCAACAACCCCCGCTTTCTCTGGCGCGTGCTCCTGCAACGACTCGGCTGGCGGAAATATCCGCTTGTTCTTCCCCCGTCCCGGGCCTAACTGCCCCGTCTCTTATGGGCGAAATCGTCCTGGTCTGCGGCGCCGGTGGTTTTATCGGCGGACACCTGGTGAAACAACTGCTCGCCCAGGGCGCGTCCCGCGTGCGGGCGGTCGACCTCAAGCCCCTCGGCCAATGGCATCAAAAGTTTCCCGCGGTCGAAAGCAGCCAGGGCGATCTTCGCGAGCTCGAGGCGTGCCGCCGCGCGGTTTCGGGCGTCGGCGAAATCTACAACCTGGCCGCCAGCATGGGCGGAATGGGCTACATCGAGACGCACAAGGCGGATTGCATGCTGAATGTCCTGATCAACACCCACCTGCTCGTCGCGGCGCGCGACGCGGGGGTGAAGCGCTTTTTCTTTGCCTCCTCGGCCTGTGTCTATGCGGCGGACAAGCAGCTGGTGAGCGACCTCGCCCCCCTGAAGGAAGAGGACGCGTACCCCGCGATGCCCGAGGACGGTTACGGCTGGGAGAAACTCTACAGCGAGCGGATGTGCCGGCATTTCCGCGAGGACTTCGGACTCGCGACGCGGGTGGCGCGTTACCACAACGTCTACGGTTCGCATGAAACCTACGACGGTGGCCGGGAGAAGGCGCCTGCCGCCATCTGCCGGAAAGTCGCGGAAGCGACACTGGCGCAGCGCCCCGAGATCGAAATTTGGGGGGACGGCGAGCAGACGCGCAGCTTCACCTACATCGACGATTGCGTGCGCGGCTCGCAGCTCGTCATGCGGGGCGCGGACACCGAGCCTCTGAACGTGGGCAGCTCCGAGATGGTGAGCATCAACCAGCTCGTCTCGATCGTCGAGGAGATCGCCGGCACCAAGCTGACCCGTCGCTACAATCTCGCCGCGCCGAAAGGGGTCCGCGGTCGCAACAGCGACAACACGCGAATCAAGGCCCTGCACCACTGGGAGCCCTCGACGCCCCTCCGCGCCGGCCTCGAGGTGCTCTACCGCTGGATCTACGATCAGGTTTCACGTCGCCGGTAGCGATCAGGCGCAACCGGCGCCCGTCTCCCAGCGCTCAGCAAGCCTGGATGCGGCCCCGGTGAGGACGCGTCGGCCTTTAGAGAAGTCCGCTCCCTCTGCCGCTGACAATCCACCAGACTTACGCCGCGCTCCC
>JBKJRG010000014.1:0-5165 GCA_046594805.1 Opitutaceae bacterium
TCACCATGAGGCGGTTCATCGCGCCCTTTTGCGATCTGCATCGCAAAAGGCGCAACTCCTCAAAGTGGCTGGTTTTGAATCGACCCTAGCTGGCCGGTTTTAACCGTCCCATGACAATGTGGGAGCAGCCCTTCTGCTTTGGCGCTCAATTCCCGGTTTTGTTTTTGAAGCTCCTCCAATGCCGACTTGAATTGGGCGATCTCCGAGTGGCGTTCCATTAGTTCGGTGAGTACGGCCTCAATCTCGCGTAATTTTTCGGCAACCGTGCTGCTGGCGGCTTCCGCCGCCACCTTGGCTTCCGACGCTTTGGTAGCGTGCCCGTCGACGGAGAGCCGAGCGTTGGTCACCGGATCGAGATTAGAGATGATTTGGTCGCGGGTCCGTGCGGCTGTCTCGAGCGCAGATTTCACCTGTGCGACCGCATCGTTGGCCTCAGTCAGCAAACCATCGACCGACGACTTGGTTGCCGCGATGGCTTTCCCTTGTGCATCAATCTGCGGCAAATTCTGTGCTACCCAAGACTGCGCCTGTTGCAGCGCGTCTCGTGAAGACGAAATGTGACTGACGGCTTCGTCCGCTGCGACCCGGCCCGCACCGATAGCGCGCTCGGCGTCTTCACATTTTGTCTTGGTCGCGTTGATTGCCTGAAACTCGACTTCGACTTGGCCCCGAATCGTGCCGGTTGACTTCGCATGCTCCTCACAAAGCTGCTTTGCGCTGTACGCTCGCAAGGCTTCGTCATCCGCTTTCCGTTGCGCCTGCTCTGTTGCCGTTAAGAGCTCTGCAATCCGCTGCTTTGTCTTTGCGACTTCGTCGGCGTCCTGGGACAAGCTGGGGATAGTTGCCAGTTGTTTTTCGAGCGCTTCTAAACGCGGGAGGATTTCTTCAACGGTCATGGGGTATTCGGGGGCTTGGAACTTCGGCACACATGATGCCGCGGCGTGCCCTTGCTTGGGGACGGGCACCGCCCGCGCAATCGCCTCGACTACCGGATTTCCGGTAGTCGCCTTGATTGCAAGCCGACCGCACTTACGGTGGCCGCACCTTGGCGAGCGTGGGCGAGCCGATGACCCTACCGGCGGCCCGGAGAAGGTGTGGAAACGGCTGGTGCGCGATGACGTTGCCCGCAAATCGCCTGAGCGCGTGCCGCGATGCGCAACCCAAATGACAACCTTCCGGCATCCCCTGCTCCGGACATCCCGCGATTAGGCGACTCGCGCAAACTCATCGAGTGCCACGGAGGTCTCGATATAATCGATCAAGGCCCGGAGACAGTCTGCACCCACGGCCTTCACGCTCTGGTAGAGACCTGCGTCTCGCGTTCGCAGCCTCGGATAGTCGCCGGCCTTGAGCATGGTTCGGACATCCCCATCCAGCACGAACGCGTGAAAAATCTGGCGCAGCTCCCGTATCTTCGTCGCGTCCACGACCGGGGTCGTAAGCATTCGCTCAAAGTGTTCCCCCGCGAGTTGTTCGCGACGCGCGATTTCCGGCGTGAGGCCAAAGACAAATTGCAGCACTTCCCGGAAGCTCGGCAGGCGGTCGCTGCGGAACAGGTCTCGGAGTTTGGATTGGTTCCAGAATTCCTCCGGTCGGTCGGCCATCAGCTGCTGAAACAGCGCCTCCGCGCCAGCCCAGTCGCCAGCCGCCACGGCATCCTCCAACTCCGGCATTGCCCGCGCCTGTTCGGCAAAGCGCTGCCGATACATCTCGCGATCGATTTTCATCCCCTCGGGCCCGACCGCCTCTGCGGCGAGTCCCTTCATGGGATCGGGCGCCGTGTTGGTGTAGCTATCTGGCTGACCTCCGCCACCGCCCCCACCGCCTCCGTCTCCGTCTCCGCCTCCGCCCGGCGGCTCGCCGCCCGGCAACTTCAGTTTTTCTTCGTAGTCGAATTCTTCCTCGAAGAATTCGCAGTTGGCGAAGAAATCGAAGAGGGCGAATCCATCCTTCGCCGCGCTCGTGGCATCGTGCTTGAAGGTGAAAAGACGCGTCCCGCGACCCTTGATCTGAATAAAGTCCGTTGCCGAGAAAATCGGCCGCGCCAGCACAACGTTGAGCAAGTCCTCACAATCGTAACCGGTCGTCATCATGCCGACCGTCACGCAGACCCGCGTGCGGCTTGTGTCGTAGTCGCGAAATTCCGCCGCCCGCCATTTCGATTTTCCGTTCAGGTTGTTGTTGGCGAAATCCACCGACATCTGCTGCGCACCGGGTTGGTCCGATGTCACTTGCACCGCAAACGCCGACCCTTCGCCGTAGGCGTCCGGCCAGCGTCGCGTCGCCTCCTCATTGAGCAACGTGACCAGCTTGGTGGCGTGACGGCGGCTCACCGCGAAGCAGATCGTCTTGCCGGTCTCCCCCGTCAGCGGATCGCACTTGGCATGATCGAAGAAACAACGGACGAAACTGCGGTTGGTCTCGTCGGAAAAAAACTTCCGCTCGAAATCCCGGCCTTCGAAGGTCAGCTCGGTTTCCTGGCCATCTTCGTCGGCCGTGACCGTAACCTGGTAGCCGTCGGCGAGCATCTGCGTCGTGATCTCCGTCCGGGCATCCAGCGCGACCGGATTGACGAGATACGGCGGCGCGTGCTGCACCGCATCAAGCAGGCTGTAGCGAAACGTCGGCACCCCATCGTCGCTTCCGAACGTGCGATAGGTGTCAAGCAACAGTCGTTTTTCCCACGCACGCGGATCGTTTTGCTGCTCTTCGGCGTCCACGCCCTTCAGGTAGTCGCGCGGCGTCGCGGTGAGCCCAAGCTTGGCCCCGACGAAGTATTCGAAAATCGCGCGATTGTTGCCGCTGATCGTGCGGTGCGCCTCGTCGCTGATAATGAGCTGGAAATCCGTCGGCGCGAAATCGGTCAGGAACCGGTTCTTCGCCGCAAGGCTTTGGATTGTCGTCACGACGACTTGCGCCTTCGCCCATTCGTTTCGCTTCTGTTTGTAGATGATCGTCTCGATGCCGTCGTTCGCGAGATAAAGCCGGAAATTTTTCTCCGCCTGCCTTTCCAGCTCAAGCCGATCAACGAGGAAGAGAATCCGCGTCGCATTCTCCGTGCGCAGATAGAGCTTCGCGATGGCCGCACTGAGCAGCGTCTTGCCCGTGCCGGTGGCCATCTCGAAAAGTAAACGATGCTTTCCCGGCAGCGCCGCCTGCTGGAGCGCGCGGACGGCCGCGAGTTGGTAGTCGCGCAGCAACCGGATCTTTTTGTTCACCTGCACCGTGGCGCGATCGGCCGGCGAATAGCCAGGCCACGCGGAGTCCTGCGAGACGGCGATATAGTTTTCATCGACCGCCACCCCCGCGAGTCGCTGCGAGTCCGGTCTCCACTCCGCCGCCTTGCCCAGTTCTTCGAGCGGCAGAAACCGCGACATCCGCACCGGATTTCCCTGTCGCAGATTCCAGTAATAGTGGAGGAGCCCGTTGCTCAGGAATATGTGACTGACGCCGAGCCCAGCCGCGTAGCTGCGCGCCTGTTCTTTCGCCGCGAGGGGATCGATGCTTTCCTTCTTCGCCTCGACGACGGCGACCGGCCGTTGGTCGGTATTGAGCAGCACATAGTCGACGAAGCCACCGGGCGCGTGCTCGAAGTCGGCGCCGAGATCCACGTTTGGCGCAAAGGCCTTTTTCGTCAGGCGATGTTCGCAGACGATGTTTTCGCGCCGGCCCTGCTTGTCCGGCAGAAACCGCCAGCCCGCCTCCTCGAGGAGTTTGTTGATGGCAATGCGGGCCTGGGCTTCGGATGGCATCGGCTGGACCTGACCCACGCTGCGGACGTCCGGCAAAATGTCCCGCTTTTTGTCCAGATGGTCGATTGCGGGATGCGCTTACCACCTGCGGGTTGCAACCGCTACTTGCCTGGGGCCGGTCTCAAAATGCCCACTTCAAAGTCCGAACCGACGCGCGCAGGTTTAGGCGACCAACGCCGAATTATCCCACCTCTGTTCCTTCAGCCGGGACCATGCTTTTCGCAGATGTTCCGCCTTAAGCACGCCGCGCTTTCTCTCGTTCCATTCGTGAACTGCGGTGACAGCCGCATCGGCGTCTTCCCGAGCCCTCTGATTGTGCTGCATGACCCAGTGCACCGAGCTCAGCAGTTCCATGCCGTAGGGATCTTCGAAGCCTTGGATGAGCTCCGCCACTTGAGCCATACGTTCTTTCGTCTCCAAACGTTCGCTCAGAAATTCTTCGGCCGCTTGCACCGCGCCCGGCAGCAACTCGATCGGCAGCTTCGGATCGTCTTCGCCCTCGCCGTAGCCGCGCGTGAGATGGTTCTCCATGCGGATAAGGCCGTGGCGCAAATCGGGAGCATACGGCCCAAACGTGCCTTTCTCGAACTTGAGCCGGGGCATGGGCTCGCCCGCGACCTTCAGGAAATACATCAGCTTGTGAACTTCCAGCAGGCTGACGAACGGATCGAGAAGTCCCTTCAGGTAGCGATCCATGAGTGCGACCAATGCAGCCTGGCCGATCGTCATCTTCGGCCGGTCCGTGCGGTTGGGCATCGCCGCAACTTGCGGCGCGCCCGTCGGAGCAAACAACAGCACATGCACCTCAGACAGACCGGCGAACGCCTGCTCGATGCGCCGGCGAACTTCGGTCCAATCCAGCCCCCCGTTGCCACAACCCAGTGGTGGCAACGCGATGGATTTGATGCCGAGTTGTCGAACCTTGGCCGTGAGGTCGTTGAGGCCCGCTTCGATATCCTGCAAGCGGCTGCGTGCGCGCCAGTGACCCTTGGTCGGAAAGTTAAGAATCCAGCGTGGCCCGCCCGCCAGGCCGCCGAGATCGAAGACGTGCACTTCCCCTAGCCGCACCTTTCCGGCCGCACACGCCTTCTCGTAGGCGCGATACATTTCCGGGAAGGCCTGGCGAAACTGCAGCGCGATACCTTTGCCCATGACACCCTCCGTATTCACGGTGTTCACGAGGGCCTCAGCAGGAGCCGACAGCAAATTGCCTTGGGCGGGTTCGATCATGAGTAATACCAGCCGGGTTGGACGCTGACAGCCGGCCGATGTTCAACCACAGCCAAAAGACCGGAAACCTGCTGCGCAACGGCGGAATTGTGACAGCCGATCTGGAAGAATCCGGACCACGGAAAGAACTCCGCGAGAAGAAACTCAGCCGATTTCTGGTGCTGCCGGCCCGCCCAGGAGATG
>JBKJRG010000128.1:0-3887 GCA_046594805.1 Opitutaceae bacterium
CGCTGGGTGGGAAGCCAGTTGAACCTGATCCGATTGCTGCCGTACGTCACCACGTTGCAGGTTTACGACAACTCGGCCGAGAAGGATCCGGCCAGGGGGAAGGAACCGGAGCCCAAACTCGTCCTGTCGATCGCGGGTAAAGAACTCACGTTTCCGTCGCAGTCCCAGTTGGGCGAGACTCCGGAGTGGGCCAAGCCCCTGGTGTACGCGGCCTACACGGTGTTCGGGCTCGCTTCGCGGGAGTGAGTTGCGGTCTCGGACGGGGTCTGCCTGTTACGCGATCCTCGCTCGAAGAACACTGAACACCTCAGGCTTCACCCGCCCCCTGTTTGTTTGCCGCAAGTGCAATCCCAGGTGAGGATGAGGCCTGAGTTGTTGGGCCGTGCCCATCAATAATAACAATGTGCCGTTGTCTTGATCTTAAACCCATCGCTTCAACCATTCCGTCTCCCCATGCCCTTGCCACTTCTCGCCCTCTGCTTCGTCGCATTCGTGACCTGCCTTCCGCTGCGTGCGGCGGAAAAATCCGAAGCCAACTCGGAGACGAAATTCCGGCCGGTTGATCTTTTCGACCTGGAGTTCGCGTCCGATCCGCAGATTTCCCCCGATGGCAACACCGTGGTGTTCGTGCGCAATTTCGCGGACATCATGACGGATCGGAATCGCGCCAGCCTCTGGACGGCCACGGTCGACGGCGGCGAACTTCGGCCAATCACCACGGGAAGCGGGCGCGATTTTTCGCCGCGCTGGTCCCCGGATGGCAAGCGGCTGTTGTACGCGTCGGCGACGGACGGCAAGGTCCAGGTGTACGTGCGGTGGATCGATACGGGGCAGACCGCGCGCGTCACCAGCGTCCTCAAGTCGCCGGCCAATCTCACCTGGTCGCCGGACGGCCGGTGGATCGCGTTCACGATGCTGCTGCTGGACGAAGCAAAGCCCTTTGCGAAGATGCCCGCCAAGCCGGAGGGGGCAGACTGGGCCAAGCCCCCGAGGGTGGTGCAACGACTCCTCTACCGTGCCGATGGCGAAGGTTACCTCGAGGAGGGGTTCACCCACCTCTTTGTCGTTCCCGCCGAGGGTGGAACGCCGCGCCAGTTGACCCACGGTTCGTTTCACCATGCCGGGCCATTCGCCTGGACGCCGGATAGCCAGGCAATTATTTTTTCGGCCAACCGGCGCGAGGACTGGGAATTCCAACCACTGAATTCGGACCTCCACGAAATTGCGGTCCACGGCGGTGAAGTGAAGGCGTTGACCTCGCGCCAGGGTCCGGACGCCGACCCGGAGATTTCGCCCGATGGACGGCACATCGCCTACACCGGCTTCGACGACCGGGAGCAGGGGTACCACGTGACCCGCCTCCACGTGATGAACCGCGATGGCAGCGACACGCGCGTCCTCACGGCAGCGCTGGATCGCGACGCGCGCAACCCGCGCTGGGCGCACGACGGCAGCGGGGTCTATTTCCTCTACGACGATCAGGGCAACACGAAGATCGGTTTCGTGACCTTGGATGGCAAGGTGACCACGCTCGCGCGGGATGTTGGTGGCGTTTCGCACTCACGGCCCTACGCGGGCGGGAGCTATTCGGTGTCACGCAACGATCGCTTCGCCTTCACGCAGACGCGGCCCGAATATCCGGCGGACATCGCCGTGGGTCGCAGAGGATCGGCTGAGGTCAAGCGCGTCACCCGGGTCAACGACGACCTGTTCGCGATGAAGTCGCTCGGCAGCACCGAGGAGTTCTGGTGCGAATCTTCCTTCGACCGGCGAAAGATTCATGGTTGGATCATCAAGCCGCCGGGCTTCGACCCGCAGAAGAAATACCCCTTCATCCTCGAGATTCACGGCGGACCGTTTGCCAACTACGGCGATCGGTTCAGCAGTGAACTGCAGCTTTTCGCGGCGGCCGGTTACGTCGTCCTCTATGTGAATCCGCGCGGCAGCACGAGCTACGGCGAGGAATTTGGAAATCTCATTCACCGCAACTATCCCGGGCAGGATTATGACGATTTGATGTCCGCCGTGGACAACGTCGTGGGTCGCGGCTACATCGACCCCGAAAATCTTTTTGTGACCGGCGGCAGTGGCGGTGGCGTCCTGACCGCGTGGATTATCGGCAAGACGGAGCGGTTTCGCGCGGCGGCGGTCGTCAAGCCCGTCATCAAGTGGTACAGCTTCGTGCTGACGGCGGACGCCTATAATTTCTTCTATCGTTACTGGTTTCCGGGGCCGCCTTGGGAAAATGCCGAACACTACCTCAAGCGTTCGCCCATATCACTGGTGGGAAACGTCAAGACGCCGACGATGCTGCTCACCGGCGAAAGCGACTACCGCACGCCGATCTCGGAATCCGAGCAATACTACCAGGCCCTCAAGCTGCGGAAAGTGGATGCGGCGCTGGTGCGCATCGCCGATGCGTCTCACGCGATGGACTCCCGACCGACGCAACTAATCGCGAAAGTGACGCACCTCCTCGAATGGTTCGCAAAATACCGCCGCGAGAAGAATGCGGAGCGCCGCGAGGTCACCACGTCAACGACGCGGTAGCGGCTCGGCAAAGGAGTTTGATGTCTTTCAGTCAGCTTCGCCGCTCACAACTGAGCCGGCGTGAAGGGGGCAGCCGGAATGGGGTCAGGCTGAAACCTGCAACGCATCGCTCTGAACCGCGCCAGAAATACCAGCCTGTTGCAGGTTTCGGCCTGACCCCAGGTCCGCACTGTACCACTAGCTTGTATCACGTGCGCACAATCCTCCAGCCTGACCTTACTCCACGCCTGAGAGCGCGAAGATGACGTCGCGAGTGCGCTAAGCCGCCGTCCGTCGGCAACCGCCTAGCCTTTTGCCTTCGCGGCTTTCTTTGCCGCGTGCAAGCGGTCGTTTTTGATCCGGCGCGCTTTTCGTCTCTTAACATTCTGGGTACAAACAGGCATCCCGGTAACCTAGGGACAATGTGGATAAACGCCAGCAGGATCAAAAAACGAACCGTCCCGCGGCTCAAAGAACCGCCCACTGACTTGGTTGGGAAATTGCCCTGGCGAAAAATCAGCCGGACACAGACGTTTGCTAAGGTTCGTTTTGGGAATGCGTTTCTGCAGCCATGGGCGAGGGAGATTCACCCGGTGACCAAGCTTCGTTCTGGGTATAAAATCGACTATGCGAAAGTAATTTGAGGCGGTGCACGGCCAGGCTCAAATCGGCGAACTTGATCTTCGCCGCTTCGTCTGCGTTGCCGCATTCCATGCGCTCGGAGGTGCGATGGAAGCGCTCGCCCAAGGCGCGGTGTTCGTCCGTGTCGCCCAACTCGCGCAGGAGCCGGCGAACGTTGTCCGCCCGTCGCCGGGCGAGTTTGACCAGCCGCAAGGCGGCGGCGAACGTGATTCGGCCGACCTTCGCGTCTTTGAACAGTTGACACTCGAAGGTGCGGCATTGCCACGGTCGCTCCGCGTATACCCGGCAAGTGCGATCCTCGCACAAGGCCGAACAGGGCTGGGGAAAACGAGCTCCGGGCTTCTTGCCCCGTGAAAGGGAAACCGGCAGCCCGAGTGCTTTCAATTTCCCGGCATCATCGCCCCGCTCAAGTTTAACGAGATCGAAGAGCGTTCCGTCGCAGCACAGTCCGCACGCGCGGCAAAGTTGTTCGCCTGATTTCACGGCTCCCACCATCCGCCAGGGGGCAGTTAAGAGGCAAGGCGGCGATAGAGGTCGGCATGGGGTCAGTCTGACCCCAAGCGGCTGACGGTCGACCGAACCAACTGCAGCGCGTTGAGGTCAACGCGCTCCACTTTTCACGGGTTTCGCTTTGAGAGTCAGGATGGGTTCCAACCGAATCGTTCCGGCTCAGGCCTTACCGTTTACCTTTTGCCCCACAGTTGTGTTCGTACTGG
>JBKJRG010000129.1:0-11692 GCA_046594805.1 Opitutaceae bacterium
CTCCGCCGCGATGCGTGCTTCCTCCCGTCGCGTGTCGAACCACGGTAGTGAAATTGCCCCTGAGTCGCAGGACCCCGCACACACCCCGCAACCGACGCACTTCGCCGGATCGACGAGGGCTTGCGACGGGGAGTGCCTGCCGTCGGTGCGGGCGACCATCGTGATGGCGTCGAAGGGGCAATCCTGCACGCATTGGGTGCACGCGTGGCAGCGTGATGGCTCAACGGCGGCCTGATACGCCGCGGCCGACCGCCGGCGCCCGAGGAGCCAGGGCATCGCGGCGGCGACGGCGCTCGTGCCGAACAGTGCCACCCACAATCCGGCGTGCTGGAAGCGCAACGCGAGCGCGAGCGGCGTGAGATACCACGCGTCCACGGTGAACGCCGGCGCCTTCACGGCCATCTGCGCTTGCGCATCCAGCGGCGCGGGGAAAAGCAGCGAGGCGAGGGCGAGGCTGGCGGAGAGAGCCACGGCCATCTGCCAGTTGGGGAAAAGTTTCGCGCGGCTCACCCGCATGAGGTGCACCGCGAGACCGACACCGATGGCGAGCGGCAGCAGCATGTGCAGAAAAAACACGACGAAGAAGAGCAGGCTCGGCACCATCCGATCCGCGACATAGACGCGCCCCAGCGGCTCGCCGAAGATCGGCAGACTGTCGAGCAGGCGCATCGAGGCGACCGCCACCTGCTGCGCCGGTTGATCCCAGATCAGCCAGTAGCCGGTCCACCCAATGAACCATACGAGGCCGATCAGGCCGACGCCGGAAACCCACGGCAGCCACCGCGTCCCGCTGAACTTGCGGGCGAAGAAAATCCGCGCGGCGTGCACCAGCACGAAGAGCATCGCGAGATCGGAGCTGTAGCGATGCACCGCGCGGACCCAGCCGCCCACGGTGTGACCGCCCATGGCCGAGACGGAGGAGTAGGCGAAATGCAGGCTCGGGGAATACCACGCCAGCAACGCGACGCCGGAAACGATGGCGACGCTCAAGGCGAAGTTGGCGGCCGCCCCGGCGTGCGCGAGCGGATTGGACTCAGGCGGCAGCCAGCGCGCGATGAAGTCGTCCAGCCACGCGAGGGCGCGTTCGATGCCAACGAAGCCGCGCTCGAAGCGCGTGGAGGGGGGGGCGCCGGCGTCTCGCCGGCGCGTCGGGACGTTGCCGGCGGGGACCCGGTCGTCGCCGATGGCCACGGAGGGCAGGTCGCCGGGATTACTTTCCGGTGCCGCCAGGTCGCCGGGGTCCGGCTCGCGGACGCTCGCCGCCACGCCGGGTTCGTGGGTATCGATCACGGCGCACCGACTTCCCGCGCGAGGGAGATGAGACCTTCGCGCAACCACGAGCGGTGGCGCGCATCGAGTGTGAACCGGTACGCGATCTCCCCCCGGCCATCGATGAGCAGAAACAGATTGGCGTGATCGATCACGCCGGTCTGTTGGTTTTTAACCCGCGCGAAGCCAAGCTGGGTCAGGGTTTCATGCATCCCGGTCGGTTCGCCGTTGAGATAGCGAAACTCCGGATAGTTAAAGCCGTATCCTGCGGTCACCTGATTCATCAGCTCCGCCGTGTCTTCCTCGGGATTGAGCGAGAGCGCGACCACCGACACCTTCGCGCGCACCTCGGGCGAAAGCGAGGCCAGCAGTGCTTTTGTCTCCAGCAGGATCTCGGGGCACGTCGTCGAGCACCGCGCGTAAATGCCGGTCGCGAGCACGACGCGGCCGCGCATTTCCTCCAGCGAGAACGGGCGACCCTGCTGGTCGACAAAGTGAAACGGCGGCAGGGTGAGCCGGGTGCGGATGCGTTCTCCCGGAAATGGCAGCGGCGCATCGGCGTCCGCCCCGGGCCGGCCGTACGCGTAGAGCCCGGCCATGGCCACGGCGGCGGCGAGCACGCCGGCACCCGCGGCGCGTCCATGCCGCGCCCAGCCGGCGACGGTGCGTAGCGGCCGCATACTGCGCCGCCAGAGAAACGCTGTTACCAGCACGACAAAGGCGGGCTCGACGAGCATCACCCAGACTGCGGCCCATTCCATTCCGCCTGTGCGCGCATCGTAGCGGAAGCACCACTGCTTGAACTCACGGGCGAAGCCTCCCCACGCGCCCGTGCTTTCCGGCGCGAAGACGACCGCGAGCAGGAACGCTTCATACACCAAGGCCGCCGCCAGCAGAAAAAGCGGCAGACCCGCCCCGGTGAAGAAACCGCGCAGGCCGGTGTCTTCGCCGCCCGCCGCGGATTGATTGTCCCGCGGTGGGCTGAGCTTTATGCCCGCAGAGGAATGCGGGGTGAGAGCCGGCTTCATGCCCCACGATGCTTGAGGTTCCGTTTGCATGTTGCCGGCTTCCTCAACGCACGGGCCACACGTCGGCCAGCGCCTTCCAGTTCGCGAAATAGTACACGGCGAAGCAGGCGAGGAACACGCCGGTGAGCGCGATGGTGCCTTTCATCGCCCAATGATCATCGGCCAGGGAGCCTTCGCGTGAGCCGACCATGCCTTGGGCAGTGCCCCAGTCGGCCATGGGCCGGCCGGCGTTCTTTTCGCCGAAGAGGATGGTGCCGACGCAGAGGACCACGAAGAGGAGCAACCCGACCACGGCAATGATGGCGCCGACGCCCATGAGGCCGAGGAACAGGTGCGCCGCCGGGCCAAAGATGCCGGCCGGCTCGATGTCGTAGCTGCGCCGCGGCACGCCGAGCGAACCGGCGAACGACATGCCGATCGATACCAGCAGGATGCCGCCACCGAAGAGCCACGGCTGCACGCGCGCGGCGCTCCGCCAGATGAAGTCACGGCGGAAAAACAGCGGAATCACGTAGTAGGTCAGCGCCATGAAGGCCAGCGTGGTGCCCCCCACCACGGTCGCGTGGAAGTGGCCCGTAATCCGCAGCGTGTTGTGCGCGATGATGTTGATCTGCTGCGTGCCGAGCGTGACGCCGGTGATGCCTCCGATGAATCCGAAGATCAGCACGGAGAGAACGAATCCCGCGAACGCGGGATTGCGCCAGGGCGCCGAGGTGACCCAGCCGAACAATCCCTTGATGTAGCCCTTTTCGCGCATCGCGATCTCGACGGAGGCCGGGACGGTGAAGCCGTGGATCATCGAGGCGAGCACCGCGAGGTACATCGCGTAGGAGGTGTTCCAAATCTTCCAGGCGGAGCCGACGCCCGGATCGACCAGGAGGTGATGCGCCGAGGCGAGATTGATGAAGAGGATGTAGAGCACGAACGCGCCGCGGCACACGGTCTCGTTCACCGGTTTCGCACCGGTCGAGAGATTGGCGATCAGATACCAGATCGCTATCATCGCGCAGACGTTGACCTGCTGCGACTGGTGGCCGAGGCCCCACCAGATCATGCGATACCACATCGGGTCGGGCTGTGGAATCCAACCCATCGAGTAAATAAACGTGGGGATCATCACGATCGCGCCGTGGAGCAGGGTGACGACCGCAATGATCGCCGCCGCGGTCGCGCCGAACGTCACGAGCGGCATCGAGCCTTCATAGGTGCGATCGCGTTTCGCGATGTAGAGCGTGGCGAAGAAATTGAAGACGCCGACGAGTGTGCCGACGGCGACCAGGATGATGCCAAGATAAAAGGCAGGATGCGCCAGCAGGGGGAGGTAGCTGGTGAGCAGGACGTCGGCTTTGCCCTGCAGGATGACCGTGTTCACCATCACGGCGCCGGTGAGCATCATGCCGAAGGAAACCCAGGCCACCTTCTTCGAGAAAAGCCGCGACTTCAGCGGGACCGTGCACGCGAAGTAGAGCACGGCGACCTCGAAGAAGAGGATCCAGAAGATGAGCATGTTGAGCCCATGGAACGTGAGGATGCGATAAAACCAGTCGACCGGCAGAAGGTGAACCGCCTGCCAGCGCGTGAGCGCGAGCAGGATCGCGGCGATGCCGCCGAGCAGGAGGAAAACGACCGCTGAGACGGCGTTGAGCTTGATGAATTTCTCGGCGGTGAGGCAGACCGACATGCCGGTCGTGTCGCAGCGGCGGGTGAGCGCGGGCGGCGCATTCGATGAGCCGGGCGGGGGCAGGGTGGCAGTGGAAGACATGGTGAGATTCTCTGGGATGCGGTGGTGCGATTACTCGACGAGGATCTTGCCGATCATCTTGTCATGCCCGATGCCGCAGAATTCGTTGCAGACGATGGTGAACTCGCCCTTCGACGTCGGCGTGAGGGTGAGCACGTGATCATAGCCGGGCAGGACCTGGAAATTCATGTTCAGCGGCTGCAGGGAAAAACCGTGCTGGAGGTCGAGTGACGAGAGATGCAGCCGGTACGTCTCGCCCTGACGGAGCTTGAGAATGGGGAACCACGACCACATGCGCCCGATCAGGTAGGCGTCGCCGCCCGGCGCGGGTTCGGCGATGGGAATGCCGTTGCGTTCGCCGACTTTGTTGGCGGCGGCGAATTTCTCGGCGCGCGCGAGAAAGGCGGAGGGCTGCACCGCATACGCCTCTCCGCGGCTGTTTTGTTTTCCGCGGAAATGCCAGAAGGGCATCATCACGCTCATCACGAAGCACCAGAGCAGCGCGAGGCCGATCCAGAGTTTTTCGGCGCCGGCGGGCGCTTTGTACCAATCGCGTGCAGGGAGGGCGAGGCTCATGGTGGTGGATCCTCAGGGTAGGGTGGCCGGTTTGATCATCCCGAGCTCCACCCAGCCCCAAAGGGTGTAGGAGATGAGAGGGATGAGGACACCGAGCACGAGGAGGAGCCAGGTGTTGTCCATCAGCCGTTTCAGGAGCGGTTCTTTCGTTTCGTTGTTCATGGGAGTGTAAGGACGGAAAGCACAAGCGGCCGCGCCGCGCGCGATCGCCACCCGCCACGCATTTCGCGCAGCACGAGGAAGAGAAACCAGAGTCCGCCGGCCACGGCTACGAGTCCGCCCAGGCCCATCACAATGAGGCCGCCGACTTCCCCGGCGCTGCGCACGTGCTGCTCAGACGCGTAGGCTTTGCGGCCCAGCCCGTAGGCGCCGCCGATCGCGAAACCGAGCACGAACACCGTCTGGCCGACGCCGAAGAGGGTGAGCTGCCGTTTTGCCGACCGCCAGACGCTTTCGCTCACGGCGGCGTGGGAGTTTCCGCGGCCAACGGCGTCACACACAAAATACGCGGCCGTCATGAACGCCACGGTGACCGCCCCGAGCGAGGCGTGATAATGGGCCGGCACGAGCGTCGTGGAGCCGCGGATGCAGGCGCCGAGAACCAGGCCGAGCAGGGCCAGCGCCGCGCTCGCGCTGAAGCCCGTCAACGCGGTGCGGGCTGCGAGGGATTTCGCTGCGCTGGGCAGAAGCAGGTTGTGGTTCGTAGTGCCCGTCCCGCGGCTGCGGGACGGAATCGGAGAATCCTTCCGTCCCGCATGCGGGACGGGACTACCCACGCCGAGACGTTGCCGCCACAGGTGACGCGTTCCGATGGCCAGCACCGCGAGGATCGCCGGGAAAATTGTCCAGCGCATGAGTTGGGTGGCTCCCGTGTGATACAACGCATCGAGCGTGCCTCGTGCGGTGAGCAACGGCATGGCCGCCTGCGGCAATACGAGTGCCCCGAACACGAGCTGGGCGGCCCGGCGTGAGAGCACGGGCGTGCCGGTGGCGCGGTCGAGCAGCCAGAGCCACACCGCAAGCATCGCGCAGGCATTCGCCGCCTGAAGCACATGTCCCGGTCCCCAAGCGAGAAATTCGGCCCGCGTGTAGACGTCGAGACCCGAGGGGAGACCCGCCCGGGCCGAGACCCAGGTCGCCGCGGCAATGACCAGCAACACCGCGGCTGACTGCAGACCCAGCAGCACATCGGCCGGCAGTTCGTTTTTCGCCCGGGGGGTCGCGGCGGAAAGCGTGTGAATGAAATATAGCAAAGCGCCGACGAAGAACGCCGTGAGCCCGCCGCTGAAAAGCGGGTGATCGATCACCGGCACGTAATTCGCGAGCACGGGCTGGGCACCGCGCACGAGGGCGCCCGCCAGCATCGATAACACTCCGCCCACGGCGAGGGCATACGCGACGGTACGCACCCTGCCCGGGCGGGCCCGGGTGCCGAGGGCAAGCAGGCCGGCCAGGAACGCATAGAACCAGACGACCAGCGCCAAATCGACATGGACCACGAGGCAGCGCTTGAAGAACAGCGGGTCGTCGATGATGCGCGACAGGAAAGGCAGCCGGCCCACGACCACGGCGAGGGACAACAGGCCCGCCACCACCAGGCTCCCCACCGCCAGCGCGAACCAGCGTCGCGTGTCGACATTCACCGGCAGCGCACTCACGCCACGTTGCACCGTTCGCAGGGGCGCGGTCCGGGTGGAGGGCGGGCGTGGCGGGTTGAGAGTAGAAGCGAACGGCATGGCGGGCACGGTGAGTTATACGCCTTCTCCGCGCGGCGCTCCTTGATCTTGGTCAAGGGCTGCGGCGGAACTTCGCGGAGCTTGGTTCCTCGCGCGGCGACCAAAGTCGAAAATCACCCCACTCAACGTGTCACGTTTTACGGACGTGACACTTTACTCACGGCGTTTGCCGGGGCGCAGGCTCGGCAGCGCGAGTCCGGATTTCGGACCGCCGATTATCGAGCGGCCTGCCTCGTGGTCACTTGGAGCCAGCGCGCTTTTGCATCGGGATGGGTCTCTTCGAGGATGTCGTAGATGCGGCGCTTCTCCTCCGTCTCCAAAAAAGAATAGCGGCCGCGCGGATCCTCATCGCGCAAGGCGGTGTGCAGGCGGTCGAGGATGCGATCCTTCAACTGCCCGGGCAGCGCGGTAAACGTCTCGGAGTAGATCAGGAAACTGCAGCGCTGCGCGAAAATGCGTTCGCGCAGCTGAAGATCTTTCAAGGTATGGCCCGCGCGGCTGCGCGGGGCATCCTGGGCGAAGACGCGACGGAAGGCCTCGCTGCCAACCACGCCCTCCGGCAGGGGGGCGGCGCCGCGAAAGAGCAGATGGTCCACCACATCCTCCACGGCGCTGGCGAACACACTTTTCACACTGTCGTAAGCCGGTTCCTCCGTGACCGGATCGTGGAAGGTCATTTGCAGCGAGCGCTGATACTCGAGCATCTTGCGACAACTTTGCGCGGCGCGAGTCAGGCTGTTTTGAACGGTCAACTGATGCTCGAAGATGAGCAGCGCGACCACATCGCTCGTACCCGCGAGATAACCTGACGTATCGAAAAAGCCCGAGAGTTCCGCCGGCCGCCTGGCGCTGAGATTGAACACGAGCTGGTCGGCTGCCTCGGAACCGAACGCGTTGCCGCGATGGTTCTCCGGGCCGGTGTATCCGGTGACATACCACCCGCCCCACCGCTGCTCGAAGGGTGTCTCATCGTCGACCACCTGCGTGCCGTGACGCAGCAGAGGCTCACCTGATTCGCCGGGGATGACGCTGCGCGCAAATACGCCGGGAATGCCGCGGACGAACGTGCCGCCGTGACAGCGCAGGCAGTCGGAATCCCGCACGAAGGCGCGCGGTCCCTCCCGCACCGCCTGGGGGTCGAACGAATAGAACACCGGGCCGAGCTGCGGATCGATCGCCGCGACTTCAATCAACCCCCCCGGCACCCACCCGACATAGACCGAGTCGGAGAAATACAACGCGCGGGGGTTGCCCGGTCGGATGCGGCCACGTTGGAGGCTGGTTTTGGAGAACACCACGATCTGGCTCTCGATCGGCACCTTCAATTCGCGGAGCACCGTGCGAAGGATTTCTCGATCGGCGCCCGCCAACCTGAGCTGGCCGGAGGCGAGACGCTGCTGCAGCCGCGCGATGGCATCCTGGGGCGTCGTGGCGGAATAACGAACCGGCGGTTGTTCGTAGTCGGGCGTGCTCTGCGCCTGGGCCGCCCCTCCAGCGAAGGCGATGGCAGCGCCGGCGACAAACGAAAATGCCGGATGTCGCCAGGCGGGGGCGAAGAGCTGAAGGAAGCAATGCATGACAGTCGTCGGGTTGGTTACAATCGCCAGGCGGGTCAAATAAAACGCCTTCCGCGCGCAAGCGGAAGGCGTTCCAGCCCTTCCAGCGAGCGCTGTTTCCACGTTCAGTTCAAGATCAGTTTGCCCTTCCCGATCGCGAAGGGTGCATCTCCGAGTTGGCGGTGCCTGAAGTGGCACGGGCGTCCCGCCCATGTTTTGGCGGCGCTCCGCGCCGTCCACGGGCGAGACGCCCATGCCACATCTACCGCCAACCCGGAGATACACCTGATCGCGAAATGCCCCGGAAAGGTGCAGAGGAACGGGTTCTCGCCGGGCCCGGGAAGTCTCGTGAGAAATCGATTGCAGAGTGTCATCGTGCTCGAAGGTAGCATGGCCACGGCGAACCGTCCTTGATGCACGTCAAGGGCCGGCGCGCCCCCGCAGAGCGGGCCGAAGCAATAATCTGTTGATCCAAATCAAAGCGTCGGGCTCGCGCTTCGGCTACGATAGCCGCATGTCGCAAACGTCGCTCATTGCCGCCGAGGCCGCGCAGTCTCTCGCCCTGGCCGATGCGGTGCAAATTTCCCCGGCGGGCATCGTCAGCCGCACCCTCGTGCAAACGCCCGAGCTGCGCACCGTGCTCTTCGCATTTGACGCGGGGCAGGAGCTCACCTCCCACACGAGCCGGCGTCGCGCGCTGGTGCAGGTGTTGAGCGGTGTGTGCGATTTCTTCTTTGCCGGCGCCTGGCACCGACTCGAGAGCGGTGCGCTGTTGCACCTGCCGCCGGGGCATCCCCATGCGGTGCGCGCGGGGGCCGGCCCCTTCACCATGTTGCTCACGCTCGCGGCCGAGCCCGCTCCCCTTTCCTCCCAACCATGAACGAAACATCCCCCACCATCGACCTGACGCACTTCGACGTGCGCCGGGTTCCCTGCCGCGTCAAACACGCGCAAATCTTTCAGCGCTGGGCCGATCTGCCCGTCGGCGGCCATTTTGTCCTGATCAACGACCACGATCCCGTGCCGCTCTACTACCAGTTCGAAGCGCTCTTTCGTGGAGCCTTCGAGTGGGAGTACCTGCTCGATGGCCCGACGGAGTTTCACGTGAAGATCACGCGGCTGAAGCTGTCGCCCTTCGCCACGCCACCGGCGCCGCCGCGGCGTTCAGCGACGCCCAAGCTCGAGTCGGCAGACGAACTCGACCTGCGCGGGCTGGAACCCCCGGAGCCAATGATGCGAATTCTCAACGCGCTCGAGATCGCTTCGCCCGGCGCGACGTTTCGTGCGCACACGGATCGCCAGCCGATCCACTTGTTTCCCGAGCTCGTCGCTCGAGGCGCACAGTATGTCTGCGGGCCTGAGGTCGATGGCACCTGGATCACCACCATTACCCGCGGTTAAGACCGCCCGCGCACCGGCGGCGGGCATCTCGCTCGTGGCCGGTGCGCGATTGCCGCTGGCATTCATCGGTCTCGGCCTCGCGTCGCTGGCGCTGGCGGTCATCGTGATGGCTGCCCAGCCGCAGCTCTTGCTGCTGCCGGCCACGCATCCGGGCGTGGTGGCGCTCGTCCACCTCTGGCTCCCCGGGTTCCTGCTGAGCGTCAGCATCGGCGCGATCTATCAACTGATGCCCGTGGTGCTGGGAGCGGCTTTGCGGCTGCCGCAGCTGGCGGCATGGGCGCACTGCGGCTGCCACGCAGCAGGTGTCGCCCTGCTGGTGATTGGGTTTGCGGGGGGGAGGTTTGAGCTCGTCGCGCTCGGCGGCAGTGCCGTTGCGGTTGGCATCGGCGTGCTCGTCACGGGCACCTGGCGGACTTTCCTGGCGTCGGCCCGGCGCGACGCGATCGCGTGGACCTTTCCCGTCGCGGTAGGCTGGCTCGCCGCCACGGTGCTTTTCGGCGTCGTGCTGGCGGTGAACCGCCGCACCGCGTTTCTGCCGTTGTCCGTGGTGGATCTTTTGCGGGCGCATGCGCATGTCGGCTTGGGCGGATTTTTCCTCACTCTTCTCCAGGGCGCGACCTTCCAACTCGTGCCCATGTTTACGCTGGCCGACCTTCGCTGCGCAAAATGGGTGCGCGCCGGGCTGGTGCTGACGCAGACCGGGCTGCTCGTGCTCACGCCGGGGCTGGCCTGCGGCCGCCCGGCGGTGGCCATCGCCGGAGCGCTGGTGATGGCGGCGGGCGTGGGGTGTTCGGGCGTGGCGTTGGTCGCGACGCTGCGATCGCGGCGTCGCCGCTTACTTGAACCCGGCCTGAAGGCTTTTGGCTTGGGGGCCGCTTTGGCGGGGCTCGCCACCCTCGGGGGCCTCGCACTCCTGCTCCTGCCGGTGGGTATGCCGATAGCCGGGCCGGGCATCAGCGCATACGGTCTGGCCATTGTAGCCGGCGCGCTGAGTTTCATGATTCTGGGCATGCTCTGCAAAGTTGTGCCGTTTCTAGTCTGGATGAAAATCTACGGTCCGCGCGCCGGCCGCCAGCCGGTGCCACTCGCCACCGCGTTGGGCTCACGGGTGCTCGAAACTGCGTGGCTCGGGAGCCACGGCGTGGCACTCGCGGTGCTCATTGCCGGCATTCTCGCTGTTTCTCCTTTGCTCGTGACAATCGGCACGGTGGTGCTGGCGGCGGCGGTGACGCTGTTTCTCACCAACGTCGCGCGCATGTTGATGCACTTGCTGCGGCCTCAGACCGGCGCGGCGGCTCCGCGGCGTGCCGCCATTTCCCCGTCATGAACGCGCCCATCGCTTTGCCCCTGCTGGCGGATGTTCGTGCCGCCTGTGCCAGTGTCGCCGATCCTGAATTCGGATTGAGTGTCGACGACCTCGGGTTGATCTACGACATCGTCCTCACCGACGGGGCGGTCGCGGTGGCCATGACGCTGACGTCGGCGTCTTGCCCGGCCGGCGACGTGATCGTGAGCGCGGTTCGCGCGGCGGTGGGCGCCGTGGGGGGCGTCGTGAGCGTCGACGTGCGCCTGGTGTGGGACCCGGTCTGGACACCCGAGATGATCAGTCCGCGCGGGCGCGACGAGCTGGGCTGGTCGTGACGGGCCGGCGATTCGCAAGATTTGGTGGGATTCCGACAAAATGCGCGGAGCCGCGGCACCAGGTTTCAGGTAGACTGGGCGCCGATGATTGAATCCCCCCACGACATACTCCTTACCACTGAGGGTTTCACCGCGCACACTGAGCTGACGGCTCATGCGGCAAGCAAAGCCGCCAGGCTTTTCCGTCACGGGGAACCCCGCGTGGATCGGGTGCGCCTCCATCTGAAACGCGAAGCGCCGCATTCAGCTCCGCCGTATTTTGCCGCGCGCGCGATCGCGCAGAACGCGGGACCGGACCACGTCGCCCATGCCGAGGCCCCGGAACCGGAAACGGCGCTCAACGCCGTCGTGGAAAAACTCGAGCGCGCGCTCACCGCCACCGCTCGCGCCCACAAGCATCGCCAACACCATCCCCACGCCATCGAACTCGAGGGGGCCCTGCCCAAGGCGGAGTAACGTTTAACCCTGTCTTCGCGCTGAAAGGGTGGGGCAATGCCACCCGGCGCGGAGACAGGTAAACTTCAATCCCCCCTCAGAATCTGCGCCGGCCCCCTGGGAGATGCAGTTTATGGTAGCAGCCGAGCAAGGTAACGAGGCTCACGTAATACGTGAAAATCGTTTCGCCTTAGCCGTATCCATTCAGTCGGCCACGAATCTCCTCGTGCTTTTGAATACTGAAAGGTGACCCTGTAGGCCAGCTCGCTTGCGAGCGCTTTCCAGAGCGCGCGCAAGCGCGCTGACCTA
>JBKJRG010000260.1:0-4995 GCA_046594805.1 Opitutaceae bacterium
TCACCACAATGCATGCGGGATCGTATGCTCCTCCATGTAGTCCCGCAGATTACCATCATACCCGGCGCGAATGTTTTTGTAGACCGCCTTCAGCTCGATGAAGACCAGCGGCAGGCCATTCACGAAGCACACCAGGTCTGCGCGCCGGTTGTAGCCGGGGGTGCGCAGGCCCGTGAGTTTCAATTCCCGCACGGCCAGAAACCGATTGTTCGGTTTTCCATCCACTCCCTTGCCGTTCCGAAAATCAATCACGCGTGCACGCGTCTCGCAACGCTGGCCGCGCGCGTCCTTGTAGACCACCGGCACCCCATTGCGGATGTAATGATAAAACTCCTGGTTGTGCTGCACCAGCGAGCGCGCGAAATCATGCCGCGTCATGGCCAGCACTGCCTCGTTGATGGCCGCGACCGGCAGCTCCGGATTCAGTCGCGCGATGGCCGTGCGCAAATCCCGTGTGAGCACGGCGTCGCGGGTATCGGCGCGGCCGAGCGTGCCGCTGGCCCCAAACGTTTCGTCATTCCACGCATACACGCTCTCCCAACCGAGTTGGTCGCGCAGGTGGTCGGCAAACGTCGCCTGGACGAGCCGGTCTTCGCCATTGATGTCGGTGAACGCCATCCGGTCAAAACAGCTCCAGCTGCCGTTCGTGCGGGATGGGAAACACGCCGATAATCACCCACGGATTCGGTGCTCGAAAATGAAACTCCTGCGTGGTGCCGAGAAAGAAGTGGAGGTCCTTCTGCGTGAACTCGTCGAAGTATTTTTGCCGCACCTTCGCCAACGCCATCTTTTCGTCACCATCGACGCTCCACACGCATTTCCAAAAAAGGGCGCCGGCTTCCCAATCGAGCACCTGCAACTCGCTCGCCTTCCCCGTCGCGTCTTCGAACCGATACGAAAAGCTAAAGGGCAGTTTGCGGATTACGTCGAATGTCTGCCGCCACGTTTCCTCCGCGAAAATCTCGCCTTGGTTCGCGCGATTGCGCATCTCCGCCAATTTGTCGAGATCCCACTCCCGCTCCTCCTCTTCCCAAATAAAGTCGGTGATGCGTGTGGGCTTGAAGACCGCCAGCGACATGACATTCGCCTTCGCCCCGTCGATTATCTCCTGGAGCCGCGTTTTAACCTTCGCTTTCTGCAATATGAGGTGGCGACGTGATCGCCAATTTTCGGCCGTGTCCATGTGCCCGACTGGATCCAATTGGTGAACGTCCGCGGGGTGATAGGTTTCCGGTCGCGGGTCCTTTTTGCTGCGCACGACATCGCACTCCAGCCAGTCGAACTTCTTGTATTGCTCTTCCTCGTCGAGCCGACGGAAGGGCACGGGATAGAGCCGAACCCACGATCCATCTTCCCTCAACCCCGCCGTGCATACCGTTTCCCCATATTTCCGCGAGAGCGTCGGATAGGTCTTTACCGTTATCAGAATGCGCTCGCGAGGCATGCGAGCGAGATACTTACAGATGTTTTGGAGAAAAAGACACTCCGAACTCACGCTCGAGCGCCTCGGCTACGCAATGCCGGTGACACTGGCACGGCTCGGCTTCGTAACACGTGAGCGCCACGCGACGGCCCTCGGTCACCCAACCACCGATTTTAGCCAGTGCCGCCGTTTGCTTGGGTAGATTCTCGCGTTTATACACCGCAAATAGCGCATCATAGTCCGCCTGCGTGTTTAATTCCCGACGCTCTTCCGACGCGATGCCCATCTCGGGCAGATGCACGTAACGGATGCCGACGCCCTCGCAGCCCTTCGCCAAGGTGCTTTTTGAGAACCCGTATTTTCGGCTCAGAGGATTCCGCCGCACGTCGCAGAGCAGCGTCACGCCGGCGTGCAGCAACCGGTTGAGGTAGCCCTCCAACGTGCTGCCCTCGTAGCCGATGGTGCAGAGGCCGGGTGCACCCGCGGCCGGGCGTGCCGCGGCAATCGCTGCCCGCGCGGGCGCATCACTCACCAGGAGTCGGGCCGCGATTTCACTGCGGGTGGCATAGTAGGGATGCCGGCGATAAGCCTCAGCCACGAGCGCATCCCCACGCAGACCGACCTTGAGCCGGGCAAACCGATCCATGCCGAGCCGGACCATCGGCGGCACCTTGTTTGACGTCCGACCAGCCGGCGTGAGCTTCCACGTCCGGTCCTCGTCTTCCAACAGGCCCTGCTCGGTCAACCGCCGCTTGTCCGCATACGACGTAAAGGAGAACCCGCCAAACTTGTAGGGCACGAACTCGTAGGCCGGCGTTTCTTCGACCTCGCGGCAGTAGAGAAAGAGCAATTTCTGAAAATCGAAATTGCCGACGTCCCCGCCGAGGGCGTCAAGCAGAGCCAGCAGTCGTTTTTGGCGGTCGAAGAGCATGACTCACGAAACCGGTGTTTCCTGCGTTCCGCAATTTCCTTTGTGCCTGTCACCATTCGCTTGCTCGATCTGTTTTGGCAGAACGTCGTCGCGGAGATACGTCGAGAACCCGTCGAGCACGTGATAGACCATCGCCACGACGTGCTCGATGAAGGACGGGCTCATGTAGTAGATCCAAGGTTCTTCCCCTTGAGTTGCCTTGGAAAACCAATCTGCGGGCCATTTCTCTTCGACGATTTTCTTGGCGAATTTTTCCCGTTCGGCCATTGGCCATTCAAAACCAAGGTGAAACATTTTATTCCGGTAGTCGAACAGAGCCGACAAGGTCGGCTTCAGGTCTGCGGGTAGTCGGTTTGTTACGCCCAACGCATCTGAAAGTTGAATAATCCCCTCGACGACGTTCTTGCGCGGCTCCCCATTGCGAATTACCACGCGACAATCCCATTGAACCTGATGGGCGGAAGTCCAGCGAGGGTGAGGACCGAGCGTCTGATTTTGGGGAAAATATTTCCGGCCGATAGCTTGGAAACACTGAGCAAATAACGATTCAATCAGTGGCGCGAGCATGCCTACGGCCGCCATGCTGTGCGCGACATCCTGATAAACGGAGTCATGGAGCCGATCGACCCATTCGTCCACGACGTGCTGTCCGAGATGGTCGCTGACCGTTTTAGCGTGGGCCTCAATTTCGGCAATTTCCTTCATTAAAGCAGCATCAGCCGCCCGGTTTCGATTTAATAGGCCGTGAACCGCCATGAGCTGAGACTCGATGTCGAGATTCAGATCGAGCAAAAACAAATGCTCACGCAACTCCAACGTCGGTCCGTTGCCGGAAAAATCCTCGGCCTTAAACCAGCTCGGCCACTTTGGTTTCTTCGCATCGTCACTCATACTAAATTAGACTGCAATCTCCCCGCTCATCAGCCGCGGCAGCATTAGGTCGCGGGCAGCGCGGAGTGCAATGTTCTGTCGGGTGAGATTGAGAATCATTTTGAAGATTGGCCCAACGGACTCATCGAACTGCCTGAGTAATGAATCTTGCATTGGTAGTGCGATTTTCAGCCTGCCGACAGCATCGGTATTGAGGTTCTTTTGTGTCGAACCATCGCTGACGCTGCTGACTAGCTCATTACGCTTAAAACAGAGGTAACAATAAAGAAATGGCTGAGAGATTCGCCTCAAATCAGCAAAGTGCAGCCAGCCGTCGTGAATGCACCCTCGAACACCTGTAAAAAACGGTATGCCGCACGTCGCACTGTTGGATAGAATCAGCGCACCCGGTTCGAGGAAAACACTCTTTTTCGCCCCGTCGTCGGTGACGTGTTCGGCAGTGCCGAAAACATAAAAACTTTCGGACGCGGTGGCGTCAGCAATCCTGAACCATGGGACCTCACCGCCCATGAAGTTTGCTATTGGGCGGGGGGATGCCCCACGCCCAATTACGCAGAGACCTTTCAGCGTATAGGTTGTCCAGCCGTCTGGGACGCCTTCAACGATACGCGTGTGTTCATGCCCAGGAAACCGGAAGCGAACGAACCACTCCCGGTAAAGCAGCCGCGCCGATTCCTCCAGCAACGCCATCCGCCGCCGGTTGTTCTCAATTAAGGCGTCGTAAGCGGAAAGCGTATCAACAACAGCCTCTTGAAATGCCATTCTCGGAAGCGGGATTTGATACCCGCCGAGCATGCCTTGGCTTAGATTGCAAATATTCGTTCCAGCCCCCATAAGGGACATTTCTTTGCGGAAAATGGGAGAGCGGAAAAAATACGAATAGAATGCTGGTGAAACATTATCCGTCGTGAATCGAAGGCGAATGGTGAATCCCGAATGAGAAATTGGGACGGGTGGGTTTACGGACCATCATTGAACGACCGACAAGGTCGCGGTTACCGTTTGAGCGGACGAAGACGATGTCCCCGTCGCAAAGGAGGTCGTCTTCGTCCGCGATTCCTTGTGGGTCAATTTCTCCAACTGATTCGTAGTCCGGAACGGAGCGCTCTTTGAAATCCGCGACGTTGATAACTTTTAGACCAGCTCCGAAGTTGGACTTATTGAAATTCAGGCCGTTCCTAAATGACGCGACCGAACCAAGCTTTACGGACGGCCACTTCATATAATCAAACCTTCAAAGTTCTTCTGAATCGTTTTCGCCAGAGCGACGGCGTCCTGATCTAGGTCCGCCAACTCAACGTGTATGTCGCTCAGGGTTTGTTCGAAATCGAAATGCTCATCCACCTCCGCCGGCGCCACGTGAGGTGGACCCCGAAAATTGGACAGCGGGGATCGTTAAGTCCACCATCGAAACAGAACGATCCACATGTCCAAGAAACGACGTCAGCATAATCCCGAGTTCAAAGCCAAAGTCGGCCTCGAAGCCTTGAAGGGCATCGAGCCGGTGCACGCGATTGCCGCGAAACACCAGATTCACCCGGTTCAGGTGAGCCAATGGAAAAAGGAGGTCGCCGAGCGGCTGCCCGAGATCTTCGCGCGCAAGCCCGACGCGGAGGCCGCGGACACCAAGGCTCGCGAGGACGAGCTGTATCGCAAGATCGGCCAGCTGGAGATGCAGCTGGACTGGCTTAAAAAAAAAGCTGGCGAGCTCGAGCGTTGAGGAGCGCCGCCGCATGATCGAACCGGAACA
>JBKJRG010000297.1:0-4275 GCA_046594805.1 Opitutaceae bacterium
TGCCGGCCGGGATTTGCCCCGGCCACCACGCCAGCGCCGGCACGCGCACCCCGCCTTCGAGCGTCGAGCCTTTACTGCCGCGCAGCGGATGGTTGTTGGCGCCTTGGTTCACCGGCCCGCCATTGTCCGACACAAAAAACACGAGCGTCGTGCGATCGAGCTTCAGCTCGCGCAGGGTTTCGAGAATCTGGCCGACACTCGCGTCGACTTCCTCCACCCAGTCGGCGAGCAGCCCGTGCGGCGATTTGCCGCGAAACGCTTCACTGGGATAACGCGGGAAATGCACGGCGTTGTGGGCAAGATAAACGAAGAACGGCCGATCCTTGCGCTCCCGGATAAACCCGGTGACGCGCTCCGTGTACTGCCGCGCCAGGGTGATCTGCTCGTCGACGCGCACGCGACCGACCACGGCGTCGTTTTCAATCAAGGCAAGCGGAGGCTGCGTGCCACCGCGAATCCCGGTGCCATCGTCCACCACTGCCGCGGGCGCCACGCCTGCTTTCTGGGAATTCGCCCCTTTTGCCTTCGGCGCCACGGGAGCCGCCCCGAAGTCCCGCTTGGTGCCATCCTCGGCCGGGCCCATGTCGTTCGAGTACGGCAGTCCGTAGTAATAATCGAAGCCCTGGCGGCGCGGCAAAAATGCGGCTTGGTCCCCGAGATGCCACTTGCCCACGCAGGCCGTCGCATAGCCCGCACCACGCAGGATGTCCGCGATCGTGTTTTCGTCCGGGTGCAATCCGACCGCGGCGCCGGGAAAGAGCACATGCGCGATCGGCAGCACGCGCTTTGGGTAGCAGCCCGTCATCAACGCCGCACGCGACGGAGAACACACCGGCGCCGCGTAATGGCTGGTGAGCTTCCGGCCCTCGGCCGCCATGCGATCGAGGTGAGGCGTACGATTCGGCGAACCGAACGCGCCGATCTCGCGATAGCCGAGGTCGTCGATGTTGATCAGGACGAAATTCGGACGCGGGGGCTGCGCAGCGAAGAGATCGATCGGGGCGACCACGCAGAGGAGGAGTGCGAGAAGGTTTTTCATCGGGACTGGGAAATGGGGATGAGGCCGGAAGCATCACGCCACGGCCGCAACGGCCGCAAAGCGAATCCGCCGGCCGGAAAGGTGGGGCTGCTCTCAGAGCCCCGGCTAGGGTTGAGGGGTCATTCGCCCTCCAGGTCGGAACTCACCTTGGAACCCAGTCCGGCCCGGAGAGCCGCCCCCACCCATTGGTGTGACCAAGTTCTCCTCTTGGCGAATCCGCGAACTCACCCCACTGTCCGGGCCCGCCCCCACCATGAAACGCCCCGTTCTCCTGCTTCTCTCCCTTTTATTGTACTCCGCCTTGCCGGCGGCGACCGCACCGGAATTGCCGCCGCGGATCAAAGCCCCGACCGACCAGGCGGTGTTTCACCGCTTCGTCCTCGATAATGGCCTGCGGGTGATGCTGGTCTCCGATCCGCGCTTCAATCTCTCCGCCGCCACCCTCGCCGTCGGCATCGGGGCGCTGGACGATCCCGCCAACCGCGAGGGCCTCGTGCATTTTCTCGAGCACATGATCTCCAAGGGGAATGCCAAGTATCCCGCGGCCGATGGGCTCAGCGATTTTGTCTCCGCGAACGGCGGCGCCCGCAATGCCGCGACCTCCAGCGATCACACTTATTATCTTTTCCAGATTCGCCATGACTCCCTGGCCGAGGCGCTCGACCGCACGGCCCAGGTCTTCATCTCGCCCAATTTTCCGGCCGACTTCACCACCCGCGAAATCAATGCGGTGCACAACGAAGCCATGCGTCATGTGCAAAACGACGCGCGGCGGCGGACCAGCGTCCTCCGTGAGCTCTACGGCGAAGACAGCCCGGAGCGGAAATTTTCCACGGGGAACAAGGACACCCTGAGCGGCGTGACGGGCGCGGACGTCCGGGCCTTCTGGGAGAAAACCCATTCCGCCGATCGGATGACGCTCGCCGTCGCCGGCAAGGCGTCGATCGAGGAGTTGGAGAAGATGGTGCGCGGACCCTTCTCCGCCATTCTCCGCCGCGAGCTGGCGCCCATCACGCGCGAGCAGAAATTCCTCCCACGCAAAGCCGCCCTGCGGATGGCGTTCATCGAACCGGTCCGCGAGGAGCGCACGCTCGATCTCGAATTTCCGACCTCAACCCTTCGCGCCGATTTTGTCAGCAAGCCCCATCGCCTCGCCGCTACGCTGCTGAGCCATGCCAATCCCGGCGGTCTCGAAGCCGGGTTGAAGCGCGACGGCCTCGCCAATGGCGTGGCCGCCTTCTCAAACGATCGCTCCAGCGGCTATAGCTCGTTCACCATTTCTATCTCCCTTACTCCGGCGGGAGAAAAGGACTATGGCCGCGTCCTACGCACGACCTTCAGCTACCTCAAGTTCCTGCAAGAGTCGCCGTTTCCCGCGGACCTGTACCAGCAACAGGCCAGGATTGGGCAGTTGAATGAAACCTACGAGGATCGGGGTGAGGGCTATACGCTGACCAACAAGCTGGCCAGCCAGATGCTCGCCTATCCCCTGGCGGTCGCCGAGCGCGCGACCGACGCGTGGGGCCCGCCGGATGAGGGCGCTTATCGCCGGTTGCTCGGCAGCCTCGCCGCCGACAACATGCTGGTGACCCTGATGGCGAAGGGCGTCCCGACCGACAAGAACGAGCGCATCTACCACGCGGCGTATTCGTACCGCGAAGACAGCGGTGCGGCGTACCAGGCGCTGGCCAACCCGGCCAAAGTCGCCGGGTTCGCGCTGCCGGGCGCCAATCGCTTCATGCCCGCGGCGCCTGCCGTGCTGGCGGAGCGCCCCCTGCGGCTGATCTCCGAACCTGGCTTGGAGCTTTATTACGCGCAGGACACCCAGTTTGAACGCCCGCAGACCTCCCTCGTCGTCCGTTTGGTCGGCACCCGGGACGCGGCCGGCCTGGAAGCCGAGGCTCTGCTCAGTCTCTACAACTCCTGCCTCTCCGACTTCCTCTCCCCGGCAATCAATGAGGCCAATCGCGCCGGGGTTTCGGCGACCAGCGGCGCCACCCTGAGCGGACTTTTGCTCAACGTGACGGGGTATGGTGACTCGCCGGTACGCTACGCCAGCTACGTCGCGGAGAACCTGAAGTCGTTCTCCCTCTCGCCGGAGCGGTTCGAAGCGTGCAAGGAAAGCACCCTCCGGTCGCTGCGCAGCGCCGAGCAGAATGAGGCCGTGGCGGTGTCAGTCACGCGGCAGGGCCTGCTCGCCCGCGAATTCGATTATCCGGCCGCCGAACTCATCCCGCGCGTAACTTCCGCGACTTGGGCCGAGGTGCAGGCCTTTGCGCGGCGCTGGTTCTCCCGCGGAAAAGTGGAGGCCGTGGTGCACGGCCACCTCTCGCCCGAAGCCGCCGAAACCGCCGTCCGCACCCTCGCCCGGCACATCGGCGCCCAACCCGCGGACGCCAATGCCCTCCTGCGTCCCAAGTACCTGAAAATCCTGCCCGGGGAGGACATCGTCGACGCGGGCCCGATTGAGGGGGTGAACTCGGTGTTCTCCCGCGATGTCATGCTGCCGGATGATTCTCCCGCAACGCGCGCGGCGGCGATCATCCTGGCGAGTTTTATCCGCAACCCGTTCTTCAACGAGCTGCGCTCAAAACAACAGCTGGGTTACATCGTGGGGTCGTCCGCGGCGGCGACCCACCGGAACCGCCATCTGAACTTCGTCATCCAATCGAGCGTCTATCCGCCGGACGAACTTCGCCGCCGCGTGGATGCCTTCGTCCCCACCCTGCCCGGCGCGCTCGCGGCCGTGTCACCGGAAAGATGGGACGCTTTGGTGGCGGGCGCCCGCTCGAGTCTCGAGGCAAAACCCAAGTCCATCGCGGAGCGCGCCGCGCGTTTTCACTTCAACGCCTTCACCCTCGCCGCAGACTGGGAACAACGGGCGGCCACGCTCGAGGCGCTCGACACGCTGACCAAGGAACAGGCGGTCGCATTGCTCACCAATCTGCTCACGCCGGAAACCCGCCGCAGCCGCACCGTGCTCCTCTGGAGCAAACAGCACACGCTGACCGAGGAGCTCAAACCCGCCTTCACCGATCGCGTCGGCTGGAAATCCACGCGGAAATACGAATGAGCAGTTGATTGGAGGTAGGGCGAGGCGTCCCCGCCGAGCCGTCGCGCGCGCCTGTAGGCCAGGTCGCTGACCTGGCGCTCCGCTGTCCGGAATTATAAGAGGCCGCGGCGCCCTCGCCGCGGAGGGCCATAATTCCGGACAGCGGAGCGCCAGGTCAGCGACC
>JBKJRG010000424.1:0-15570 GCA_046594805.1 Opitutaceae bacterium
GGTGCAGGCGCGAATCGCGTATTGCCCGGAGAGCGAGTCGGTGCCCGCGGGGCTGGGCTCGCTCGAGTGGCTGATCGCGCTCGGAATGATTTCCGGGCTGCCGGCGCGCGAGGCGCAGGCGCGCGGGCGCGCGGCACTGGAGCGGGTGAAGCTCGCGCCGGAACACTGGAAGAAGCGGCTGACCGCGCTCTCGAAAGGCATGAAGCAGCGGGTGAAGCTGGCCCAGTGCCTGGTGCACGAGCCGGCGCTGGTCATCCTCGACGAACCGATGAACGGGCTGGACCCGATGGGCCGCGAAGAATTCGGGAATGTCCTCCGCCAACTCGCGCGCGAGGGCACGAGCATCATCATCTCGAGCCACATCCTCCATGATCTCGAGGCGTTGTGCGGCGAGTTCCTGCTGCTGCGCTGGGGAAGGATTCCGCGGTCGCAGCAGGACGCCGCGTCGACCGAGGCGCGCCGGCGGCGGCCGGCGGAAACCACCTTCCGCTGCGAGGCGCCCGCGCGGCTGGCGCGGTATTTCTTCGAGCAGCAACTGTTGCGCGGCTGCGAGATTTTCCCAGAAACCGGGCTGCTGCACGTGAAGTGGAGCGACGCGGAGCGCTTCTACGGCAATTTCCACGGGCACCTGCTCGACAGCCAGGTGCGGATTTTCGAAGTGCGCGAGACAGCCTCGTTCCTCGAAAAGGCCATCGCCCCGCCCCAGCTCGAACCATGATTCAATCCGCCTCCGGTTTTTCGGCGCCGCGCGTCACGCCCAACCAAATCCATGCCCTGGGTGGGGTCTGGCGACTGACCTTCCGCCGCTTCGTCGGCCCGACCCAGGCGGCGTCGTTCGTCGCGATGCTCGGGCTCCTTTGCCTGGTGGAGCTGGCAATCGTGTGGGAAGGCCGCCCGCGCGCATTTTCCGAGTTCGGCCTGGAGCTCTATCTGGGTTTTCTCCTGCCTGTAATATCGTTCCTGTCCGGCGCGGGGGCGATGCGCGATGATCTTAAATCCGGCACGGTGGATTACGTGCTGACCCGTCCGGTGCTGCGCCCGGCGTTCATCGCCTTCAGGTTTTTCTGCCAACTCGCATGCGTGCAGGCCGCGGGGCTCATCGCGCTCGGCGTCATGCTCGGGATCGCGAACTACCGGCACATCGAGGGGCTCGCCGCCGTGGCGCCCTGGTTGCTGCTGGCGCAGCTGATTACGATCACGGCGTTCCTCGCGCTGGGTTTCTTCGCCGGCTTTTTGACCTCGCGGTTTTTGATCATCGGGCTGGCGTACGGTGCGGTGATCGAAGTGGGACTCGGGCGGATTCCGACCCAGCTCAACCGATTGTCGCTCACGCACCAGATTTCCGCCCTGATTGGGCCACTGATGCCCGCGGCGCCGCCGGGCCTCCCCTTGGATCAGACGGCGCTGGGCACGGTGACGGTTGTCCTCACCTTTGCGGCCGTGATGGTCGGCATGACCATGGCCCTGTTTACGTTGCGCGAGTTGCTGGGGGAGCATACGCGTGAGGCGTAAACCAATCCGGCGAGGCGATCCGTCCGCTGTAGGGCTGGCGCTTGCCGCCACGCCGTCCTGGCTATCACGTTCGCCGCGCGACGGCATGGCGGCAAGCGCCAGCCCTACCACTGGATTGCGAAACGGATATTCGTTTCGCGGCGTTCTGGTAGAGTGTAACCTTTCGCCGGTTGACCGTGAATCATCAGGTTAACAACGCACCTTTCATGAGAAAACTTTCCCGACTCTTCGCGACCGCGGCCCTTCCGCTGCTGCTCATCTGTCCAGCTCCGGCCGCCTTCAATCCCGCCATCGTCGGCGCCGATGCGCAATGGATGGTCTTCGTCGACCTCCAGGAATTGCGCGGCACCACGCTCGGCAAGGATCTGATCGACATGGGTCAGAAACACCTCGCGCCGGATTTTGCCAACGCACCCGTGCGGGTGGATGTGCAGAAAATTCTCGGGCTGATCAATACCATCACCGCCTACGGGGCCAGCTTCTCCACCGATCCCAAGACGATGGATGGGACGCTCGTGATCGAAGGTACGGCCGACCTGCGCAAAATTGCCGAGGGCCTCGTGGCGCAGGCTTCGCTCCTCGCGAAGCCGAAGGATGTGGCCGAGGTGACGGATTTGCCGTTCGAGGCGTACCTGCTCGGCGGCGAGGTCGTGGTCGGTTTCCCCAGGGAGCCGATCGTGCTGATCAGCAAGTCCAAGGCGCAGTTGTTAAAGGCGCACACCGTCTATCGTGGGACGGCGCCCTCGCTGGCGAAGGCCGCGGCTTCCCCGTTGCGGACGATGATCAAACCGACGGGCCGCCCGTATCTCGTCGCTGGCTCGGTGGTGCCGAATGAAAAGCAGTTCAAGGCCGAGGGCCCGCAGGCGCGCATCTTCCAGCTGGCGAGTTCAGGCTCCCTGTCGCTGAGCGAAGTCGATCAGCGGACCGTGGGGCACGCGGAGTTGATCGCGGCCTCCGACGACGCCGGCCGGAAGCTCCTGAAAATCGTCGAGGGGATGGCGGCGATGCTTTCGCTGGCCGAGACCAACGATCGCCAGCTCACCGAGTTTCTCCAATCGGCGGTCGTGCAGCAGAACGGCCGCTCCGTTTCGCTGGATCTCTCGTATTCGAGCACGCGGCTCGCGGCCATGGTGCGCGCGCTCCAGCAGCAGCCGGCGGCGAAGTCGGGTCCACCCGCGGCGGCGCAGATTCCCGGGAAAATCCTGGCCCAATGGAAGCTCGATCAGGCGCCGGCCGGCTCCGTGGCGGGCGCGGCGACGCTGGCGGAGCGCAAGATTGAACACGTGCGGCTCACGACTGGTTCGACCCTCACTATCGGCGGCCGGCGCGAAACTCCCGGGGCCGGGATGACCGGGATGTTCGATGCGATTGAGATTTCTCCCATGGACCGCTCGGCACCGCCGTTGCGTTTTGAGGCCGAGAACATGCGCCTGGTCCGGTACCGGGCGATGAATGCACCCTTCGCCTCGGGCCGGCGCCTGATTGTGCTGCGGGGTGCGTTTGGCTCCGCGCAGTTCGAGTTCCCCGGCGCCGATGGCGACTACCTGGTCAACGTGCGCTACGTCGAGGAGCCGGATGCGAAGACCACCCTCACGGTCGGCCTGAAGGAGCCGGCTCCGCCTCCGCTCGCTCCCGAGGCCAAATAAGCCTTCCCGGTCCGCCCGATGATTGCACTTTCGCACGCGCGCACGGACGAGCCCGCGCTCGCCGCGGACAGCCCCGCGGATGAGGCGGGGCTGGTGCGTGACGCGATCGGTTCCAACCCCCGGGCTTTCGAGGAGATCGTCCGGTGGCACAGCCGGCGGGTTTTCAATTTTCTTTTTCACCTGACGCGCCATCGGCAGGATGCGGAGGATCTGACGCAGCAGACCTTCATCAAGGCCTTCCATGCGCTGCCGCGTTTCGATCCGACGCGGCCGTTGATCAACTGGCTGCTGACCATCGCCCGCCGGACGGCGCTCAATCATTTTCGCGCGGCGAAAAAATGGGAACGCCTGCCCGAGGGAATGGCGGCGGGTGGACCGTCGCCGGCGGGCCAGATGGAGGAGGAGGACGAGACGAAAAGCATTTGGGCCCGTGCCCGCCGCCTCCTGTCGCAGCGCGAATTCGAAGTCATGTGGCTTCGTTTCGCCGAGGAACTTTCCACCGAGGAGGCCGCGCGCGTGGCCGGCCTCACGCAAACCCACGTCAAGGTAATCATCTTCCGCGCCCGCCATAAATTATTGAAAGGAGAGCTCTCGTCATGAACCCAGACCCTTTGGAGACTCGCCCGGCGCTGCGTTGCCGTTTCGTTCGCTGGGGAATCGCGGTCGCCGGCGAGACGAACTTTTTTGCCCGCCACGTGCTGGCGTGCCCGGAGTGCCAGGCGGTCGTGCGCGAGGGCGATGCGCTGGAAATGGCCCTGCGCCAGGAGTCCCGCCGCGTCCGGCGCGAGCCGCCCATCGGGCTCGAGCGGCGGATCATGCACGCGGTGGTCGCGACGCCCCGACCGGAGCCGACATTCCGCGCCCCGATTTTCGCCCTGGGTGCGGCGGCCGTGGCCGCACTGGTCCTGGCATTTGTTTTGCGGCAAGGGCCGAGTCCCGTCGAGTCGGCCCGGGTCGCCGATCCGGAAGCCGCGGCGACCATCGCGGTACTCCGCACGCTTTCCGGCCGGTTGCTCGACGCGGTGGAGACGTCGGGCGCGGTCACGGTCAACAACCCGTTGCGGCAGGAAATCGATTCCGTTTATTCCGACGCGCGCTTTGCGATTGGGTTTCTGGCGATGAATTTTTTGCCGGCGCGGGCGGATAGTGCGGCGGGGTCGGGGCGTTCCGGCGGGTAGGTCTCAGGAGCGGCACTCCTGTTTGGTAGGTGGGGCTGGCTCTCTGAGCCGGCCTGGGTGGGCAGATAGCCAGCGCTTGAAACGCGAGTGTGCGCTGGAACCCAGGGTCGCTCGGAGAGCCGGCCCCAGCTTTTCCTATTCGAATGGCCCCCTGGTTCTCACACCCATGTTTGGATGAATCTTGGAGATGGGGCGCTTGGGGATGGGGCGCCCTCGCCCCGTCTGTATTTCGAACCTCCGTCCGAGATAGAGTCTCCGAAGTTTTTTCCCATCCAGTGTCTTCTCGGTTCATCGCACGACCGGGGCGGGGGCGCCCCGGCCCCAGCCTTTCGTTGGTTCCCTGACGAGAATGTAGCGGCCGCACTTCGCTATGGCCTGACGGCCAAAAACGCGTTGTGGTCCTAGGCAACCCCTGCGCCTTGGCGCGGCTACCATGGACGAACCCCCCCACGCGCGCGGATTTCAGAAAGGCCTGACCAGCTATGGCGACAGCGGTTTTTCCGCTTTTCTCCGCACGGCGTTCATCAAGGGAGCCGGTTATGGCGACGATGCGCTGACCCGGCCCCTCGTGGGCATCGCCAACACCGGGAGCGGCTACAATCCCTGTCACGGCAACGCGGCGGAGCTGGTCGCGGCGGTGAAGCGCGGCGTCATGCTCGCGGGCGGGCTGCCGATCGAGTTTCCGACCATCTCGGTGCACGAGAGCTTCGCGCATCCGACGAGCATGTACCTGAGGAACCTGATGGCGATGGATACGGAGGAGATGATCCGGGCGCAGCCGATGGACGCCGTGGTCCTCGTCGGGGGGTGCGACAAGACGGTGCCGGCCCAACTGATGGGAGCGGCGTCGGCCGGCGTGCCCGCGGTGCAATTGGTGACGGGTTCGATGCTCACCGGCTCGCATCAAGGTCAGCGCGTTGGAGCGTGCACGGATTGCCGTCGTTTTTGGGGCGAGCATCGCGCTGGAAAGTTGAACGAGGACGAAATCGGCCGAGTGGGCAGCCAACTGGTCGCCAGTGTCGGAACCTGTTCCGTGATGGGCACGGCCAGCACGATGGCGTGCATTGCGGAAGCGCTGGGCATGATGGTGCCGGGCGGTGCGGCGCCGCCGGCCGTCACCGCAGACCGGATGCGCGTCGCCGAACGGACCGGCACCGTGGCCGTGGCGATGATCTGCCAGCAGCTTACCCCGGATAAAATCCTGACGCCGGCGGCGTTCGAAAATGCCCTGCGCGTCCTGCTGGCCATTGGCGGCTCGACCAATGCGCTCATTCACCTCACGGCGATCGCGGGGCGGCTCGGCATCGCGGTGGATCTCGATGCGGTCGATGCCCTCAGCCGCGAGACACCGGTGCTGGTCGATCTGAAACCCTCGGGCCAGCATTACATGGAGGACTTCCACCGGGCGGGCGGGATGGCGGCGTTATTGCGCGAATTGCGACCGAAGCTGCACCTCGACGCGCTGACGGTCACGGGGCGGACGCTGGGGCAGGAGATCGATGCGGCTGGCGCGCCCTTTCCGCAGGAGGTCGTCCGTTCGAGCGCGCGACCCGTTTTTGCGGAGGGTGGCATCGCTTTTCTACGGGGCAACCTGGCGCCCGGAGGAGCAATCATCAAGCAGTCGGCGGCCACGCGAGCATTGCTCGAGCACGAAGGTCGCGCGGTGGTCTTTGAGCATGCGGAGGATCTGGCGCGTCGAATCGATGACCCGGCGTTGGACGTGACGGCGGACGACATCCTCGTCCTGAAAAGCATCGGCCCGGTGGGCGCGCCCGGCATGCCCGAGGCCGGTTATATTCCGATTCCGCGGAAGCTCGCCCAGCAAGGCGTGAAGGACATGGTGCGAATCTCCGATGGGCGGATGAGCGGGACCGCAGTCGGAACGATCGTGCTGCACGTCACGCCGGAGTCGGCGGTCGGCGGCCCGCTCGGCATCGTGCGAACGGGCGATCGGATCCGGTTGAGCGTGGCGAACCGCGTGCTCGAGCTGCAGGTGAGCGAGCCCGAGATCGCCCGGCGGCAGGCTGCGCAGCCGCCGGCGGTAGCGGCGGGCGAGACGCGCGGTTACCTGCGATTATTCCTGCAAAGTGTCACGCAGGCGGATCAAGGCTGCGACTTCGACTTTCTGCGCGCGACGAGCATGCGGCACACGACGCCGAAGCGGCCCCGCCTTGGCGGCTGAATCCTGGCGATGGGGCGCCCTCGCCCCGTCTGGGTTCCAGCGCGCATTCGCGTTTCAAGTACTTTCGACCTGCAATCCCAAGCCGGCTCGGAGAGCCAGCGCCACCCCAGGCAAGCCGTTCGCCCCGCTCAGAGGAGGAAGGCGCGTAAACCCTTATCGCGCTTACGGGTTTTTCCGACTCAGGGCTTACGGGAGCCCTCGTTTTGTTGTAAGGGGTCCGCCGGACCCGGGAGGAGTTATAGACCCCATGCGCGAGTGGCTTGAAACCCAACTGATCGAATTTGGGGCCAGGAGTAATCTCACGCCAGCAAGGCTTATAAACGTCTCGTTTCTCCCCCCGTTCACATGCAACACGTCCAACTCGCCAGTTCTCCGGCTGAGGTCATTGCCCAGCCCGCGCCCGTTCTCGACGCCGTCCGTTCCTTCCCCGCTCTCTTTGATGGGCAGTCGTCGGTGGCCCAGCCGCCCCGCGGAATTTTTGACCCGGCTTGTCCGCCGATCCTGGTGGCGGACGATGACGAGGATGATCTGTTTTTCATCCAGCGTTTGATTAAAAAGTCGGGCGCCAAGAATCCGGTGAAGACTTTCGAGGACGGCTCCGAGGTGGTGAATTTCCTCGGCAGCGTGCGCCGGCCGTCGGCCAGCCAGCGTCATCGCCCGCCGCTGCTGCTCTTCCTGGACTTGAAGATGCGGGGCCTCGGCGGATTCGGCTTTCTGGAGTGGGCGCGCCAGCAGAAAGAACTTTCTCCGCTCACCATCGTGGTGCTTTCCAATTCAGACTGCCCGAAAGACATGGATCGCGCGCTGGAGCTCGGCGCGCATCGCTACCTGATCAAGTATCCCTGCGCGCAGACGATTACTTCGATCGTGCGCAGCGTTCATCCGCTGACGGTTTTTTAAGGCGGCGCGAACTCGGGGGAGGTCCGACCCCCGGCGCGCAGCGGCGGTTCAGGGCACCGGTGTATCGCCCGGATGGGGAATCGGTGGACTGCTTGCGCCCGGAGTGGTGCCTGGCGGGGTGGAGCCGTTTCGGATTCGCACGGGCGCGTCGCGCCAGGTGCGCTGCAGTACGGCGTAACCGATGGCGCCACCGAGGATGCCGATGATGAAGGCGCCGAGATACAGCGAGATCACGGCATCACCGGTCAGAAGATCGCGCGGCGATTCGATCGCGTGGTTCCAGACGTCGATAATGTTGCCGTGACGGACGATTTCCCCGACGAAGTAGCAGGCGGGCAACTGGACGGGTGCGGTGAAGGCGTTCGAGAGGAACTGCATGGCGATGCAGAGCAGGAGGTTCCCCCGCACGAAGAGCGCGGCGACGCAGGCCAGCACGGACTGGCCGGGCAGAAACGGCATGATGGTGATCGGAAAACCGACCAGCCAAGCGCGCGCGAGCGATTCGCGCGTGGGTTTCCAGAGCGCCTTTTCCAACAGGCGGTCGCCGAACCAGGAGTGCAGCCGGCCGCCGCGCAGCTTGTGGCGGGAGATTTTACGCCGGTGCAGCCAGCGCATGGCCCGTAAAGGGAGTCGCATCGGCTCAGCGGTGCGGACGTGGGATCACCCGGGCCAGCAGACTTGGACAGGGCGGCGCAGCACGGAAGCCAGCAGGGAAAGAGGGAGGGCGGCAGCGCACGGGTGGGTGTGGGGCTCGGAGGTAGCCCATGGCAAGCCCATCATGGCGGAGCACACCAGCCAAAAACATTTTGGCTCAAACGCCTGCAGGGTGAAGTCTTCTTTGCCCTCCGGCAGTGGCGCAGCCCGCCGAGCTAACGGGCTGGCGGGGCGTCGGTCAGCCGCGTCCGTCCGCTGCTTTCCGCAGCAAACCGGCCATCGCGCGATCCTGGCATGGCAAGGCCGGGGTCGTGCGCTCGGCGCCGGTCCCCGGCCTGCTTAACATGTTGGCTGCTTCGCCGGCTCAGGCGACCGCGAGCTCCGCGTACGACCGGATGACCGCGGTGTGCGGGTGCTCGACCGCGCGGACCACCATGGCCCGGGCCTGCTTCAGCGTATCGAAGGCCGCAACGAGCGCGGGATCCGGCGTGCGATTGCGGTCCATGATCTCGATCGCGTCGTTGAGGGACGAAAGCAGGAAGTTGTAAGCGTGTTCGTTCACGGGTCCATCGACCCGCGGTTCAGTCGAACGAGCCTACGTTCCATGCCTACCTTTGGCCGGGGAAAGAAGGGATTGCGCTCGGGCGAAAAGGGAATCGGAAACGGGAAATCGCGGCTCGAGGACCACGCTCGTGGCTGCCGCAGACTCCACTACTTCGCCTGCGCCACGGGCGGTTGATAGTACGGCGTCATGGCCTCGACAATGCGCGCAATCGCCGCGGCCGGATCGATCACGCCGTTGTGGCGCCAGATAATTTTTCCGCCGGGGGCCACCAGCACGGTGTGCGGGATCGGGCCCGGCCATTCCGGGTCGAGCGCGGCGACGGCTGCATCCTGGCTGGCTCCGGAATAAAGATAATGGTTCGTTTTCCGGCCCTCCTTTTTGACGGAGTCCTGTTTCCGCCGGGTGAGCCCCGCGCCTTGTTGCTGGAGAAACGTCTGCGCCTTGGTCTCCAGCCGTGGCTCGTCCATGCTCAGGGTGATTAACCCGAATTCGCGCAGGTCGAATTTGCGCGAGAGGGCCACCAGCGAGGGGAATTCCTCCACGCACGGCGCGCACCACGTGGCCCAAACGTTGAAGAGTCGGAATTTGTCGGTGGGATTAGCTCGCAGCGCCGCCAGGCCGGCCGCATCGATCCGATCCATGATCACCGGCAGCTTGGTCCAGCCGGTTTCCAAGGCGACATGCGTGGCGCGTTTTTCCCGCCACTTGGTGGAGCAGCCATGGGGTTTCGTCAGCGGCACCTCGACGGGCCGGCCAGCCAGGAGCGCCTCGATGGCGTTGCGCGCATCGGGGGACTTGACGGTCTCATCCTGCGGGAACCGCGAATCGTCGAAGCGGCCGGCGTACCGCAGCCGCCGCGCGCGATCGAAAATGAAGACGTGCGGCGTCGCGAGGCAGCCGTAAGCGCGCGCGGTGAGCTGCTTGTCGCCGTCATACAGATACGGGAAGTCCCAGCCGTTCTTCGCCGCGTACGGTTTCATCTCGGCAAACGAGTCGCCGTACTCGCCGTAACCCAGCTCGTCGGCGCTGAGCCCGTCCGGGTGGTTGGGATTGATGGCGACCAGCGCGAAGCTGCGGGCGCGAAAGTCCTCCATCAGTTTTTTCAGGCGGCCCTCGATGCCGTGGGAAGTCGGGCAATGGTTGGAGGTGAAGAGAACCATGAGCACGTCGGGCCCGGCGAAATCCGCCAGCCGATAGGTGCGCCCATCGACGCCCGGGAGCGAGAAGTCGGGCGCGGGATCGCCGAGGGCGAGCGGGTGGAAACCCGCGGGGTTGCCGGTGGCGTCGAGGAGCGGATTGGCGGGGGCGGCGACGGACAGCAGTGCGGGGAAGGCGACAGCGAGGGCCAGGGCGAGCACGCGGGCGGGAATATTTTTCATGGCGGGGTCGGGGGACTGCACTCTCGTCCGAGGAAGTGGGTGAGGCAAGCGGGTGATGCGCGCGAATGCTTGTTCGGTTTTGTCTTCGGCGGCAGCTTTCGGACAGGCCATGACCACCGACGGCGAGTTGCTGCAGCGTTATATTCGCGGAAATTCCGAGCCGGCGTTTGCCGAGCTCGTGCAACGGCACCTTTCGCTGGTGTACGCGGCGGCGCTGCGGCAGCTCGGCGGCGACGCCCATCTCGCGCAGGATGTCGCGCAGACGGTGTTTACCGCGTTGGCGCGCAAGGCGCCGGCACTGCAGGACCGGGCGTCGGTCGCCGGCTGGCTTTACCTCGGCACGCATCACGCGGCGGCGCAGGCCGTCCGCGCGAACCAGCGCCGTCGCACGCGCGAAATGGAGGCCCAAGCCATGCACGATATTTTGGGTTCAGTGCAACCGGCCGCCGATTGGGATCGGGTGCGGCCCCTGCTCGACGACGCACTGCGGGCGTTGGGAGAGACGGATCGCGAAGCGGTGTTGCTACGCTTTTTCGAGCGGCGTCCGTTCGGCGACATCGGCGCCGCGCTTAACCTGACGGAGGACGCCGCGCGCATGCGGGTCGACCGGGCCCTCGACAAGTTGCGCGGGCTGCTCGGCCGTCGCGGGATCAATTCAACCGCGGCCGTCCTTGGGACCCTGCTGGCCGATCAGGCAGTCATCGCCGCGCCCGCGGGGCTTGCGACTACGATTGCCGGGTCCGCCCTGAACAGTGCCACCCTCGCGGGTGGAGCGGTCGGCGCCACTTTTATGAAAACTCCTGTCCTTCTTTCCGGCGTGCTCACCCTGGGCGCGGTCGGCGCGGCGATCTTTCAACATCACGAATCCCGCATGACGCGCGCGGCGCTGGCGGAGATGACCCGGGAACGCGCGGAGATGCAGGCGCAGCTGCGTGCGCTCGAGCGGCGCCACGCGACCGTGGAGGCGCGCGCGGTTTCGGCCGAGCAGCAGGGTGCGGCGTTGACGCAGCAGCTCGCGACTGCGACTACCGGCAAACTCTCCCTCCTGGCCACAGCGACCACTGCGGCGACCCCGACGACGGCGCAGACGGGAAAGATGAGCTTCTACGCGAAGCCCGAACTCGCGGGCCTCGATCCCGCGGAAAGAAAACGCCGTATCCAGGCCATGAATCTCGACTCGTGGGACGCTTCGAACGAGGCACTTTACCGGCTGCTCGGTTTCAACGCCGTCCAGCGCGGCCAGTTCCGCGCGCTCCGCGGCCAGCACAGCGAACGCGAAGACGAGCGGATGAGTTCCGCCATGAAGTCCGCGCAGGCCCAAGTCCCGCGGCCCGAGCGCGCGGCGCTGCAGAAAGTTTTCGACGGCGAGGTGAGTCGCAGCCACGCCGAGTGGCTGACGACGGTGCGGGGCGGGTTCGGCGACGTGGCGGTGCAAACCATCGAGCGTTACTACGACACGATCCCGGCGCGCGAAGTGACCCGCGAGCTTTCGGCTGCACTCTTCTACTCTGAAACTCCATTGACACTCTCGCAGGCCGAGCACCTGGTGGAAATCGTCGCGCGTCATTCCCGGAACGCGCAAGGGAAGGTCGACCTTGGGGCGATGAATGTCAGCGCCATCGCCGCGGAGGCCGGCATGATGTTGACGCCTGCGCAGCTCAATGCCCTGCGTCGCGCCCAGGAAGCCGTGCAACGAAAGTGGGCACCCGATGCGGGCGCCACCACGACTGCACCGGCGCCGCGAGCACCGGGTAGCTGACGGCCAAACCAGCGGTGGGGAAACCCTCGCCCATGATTGCCGACCTCCTGCGTGAAGCCGGCGCCGAGGTGTGGGTGTTGTCGGCGCAGGAATTCGTCACGATCTCATTTTCGCGCGGCTGCGCAGCGATCCGCGGCTGGAGGAAGTGCTCAGAGCGGCACAGCCGCTGTGAGCCTATTTCGAGGGGGATATTTCTTTGGGGACGGGGCGCCCTCGCCCCGTTTGAAGGTAAACCGCGGCGAGGGCGCCGCGGCCCCACTCCTGCATTGATTTATCCACGGCTCGGAGCCGGCTGGAAGCCGGCGCTACTTTCAACGCCTAGCATTGCGCAGAGCTACGGAACTGCGGCAGGATGCCGCAGCCACGGCGATCCCGGCAGGCAGGGACGCTGCCGCCGCGTTCGATCCGCACACGCAAAAACGCCGGCCCGCTTGGAAACGGACCGGCGTTTTTTTGCTATGTTCGGTGCGGGTGTGCGGCCCTCACCGAAAGTTGTCTGATGGATCTGGCTGACCTTGGGTTGAAGTGTCCTGGCTGCCTGGTTGAAGGGATCTGGCTCTAACCTTGATATCTTCCGCGCAGGCGTTGGATCACCTGCACGGACAAAGGAATAACGCTGGGTGGAATCAGCGGCTGACCTTGCCGGTCTTGTCGTAGGTGACGCGACCGTCGTAGGTGCTGAAGGACATCGCCTTCACCGTGTGGCCTTCGAGGCCGACGGCGCTGGCGGGAACTTCGAGGCGAACCCACTGGCCCGCGGCGGGAAGAGCACCGGCGTAGAAACGGCCGGGTGTGCCTTTGGTGCCGTAGTTGATCTTGTCGGCACCCCAGTAGGCGCGGTGCTCCCAGCTGTCGGAGCCGAAGCTCAACATGATCTCGGTGACCGGGTTGGCCGGGTCGATGTACACGTAGGTGAAGAGCACGTCGCCCGCGCCCACGGTCATCGTCTGCGAAGCCCAGTTGAAGCTGTGCTCGTGCAGGCCCGCGCTGGCGCTCGATTGGTGCGCCTTGCTGCCGGAAACCGCCATGCTCACCCAGTTCCAGGTGTCGCCGCCCGTGGCGCCGATGCCGGCACCGGTGGGCACTGCATCATCAAACCAGACAAACTCGGTGCCGGTGGTGGCGGTGGTCGTGCTGGTGGTTGTCGTGGTCGTGGTGCTCGTGCCGGCGGTGGCCTTGCCGACCGCATCGTAGGTAACGCGACCGTCAAAGGTGCTGAAGCACATGCCTTGGATGCCCTCGCCTTCGAGGTCGACGGCCTTGGCGGGAACTTCGAGGCGGACCCACTGGCCCGCGGCGGGAAGCGCACCGGCGTAGAAACGGCCAGGGGTGCCCTTGGTGCCGTAGTTGATCTTGTCGGCGCCCCAGTAGGCGCGGTGCTCCCAGTTGGCGGAAGCCCAGCTCAACATGATCGCGGTCGGCATGTTCGCGGGATCGAGATAGACGTAGACGAACAGCTTGTCGCCGATGGCCACGGACAGGGGAGCGGCCCAGTTGAAAAAGTGCTCGTGCAAGCCGGCCGCGAGATTGGTCTGGTGGGCCTTGCTGCCGGACTTCGGGGCCGGGCTCGCGCTCACCCAGTTCCAGCTGTCGCCGCCCGAGCCGCCGCCGCTCGCGCCCGCGGGCAGCGCGTCGTCGAACCAGACGGTGTCGACCGAGGTTGCGGTCGCCGTGGTGCCCGTCGGAATCGTAGAGGTGGTCGTCGTCGGAGTGGACGTCGTGGTGGTTGCCGTGCCCGAAAGCGCCTTGCCGGTGGCGTCAAAGGTCGCGCGGCCATCGTAGGTGCTGAAGCCCATGCCGGAGATGGCCTGGCCCTCGAGGGCGACGGCGCTGGCCGGGACTTCGAGGCGGACCCACTGGCCGGCGGCCGGCATCGGTCCGGCGTAGAAACGGCCGGGGGTGCCCTTGGTGCCGTAGTTGATCTTGTCGGCGCCCCAGTAAGCGCGGTGCTCCCAGTTGCCGGCAGCCCAACTCAGCATGATCTCGGTCGGGACATTGGCCGGGTCGAGGTAGACGTAGGTCACGAGGACTTCGCCGGCGTTAACCGTGAACGGCGCGGCCCAGTTGAAGGCGTGTTCGTGCAGGCCGGAAGCGAGGGCGGTCTGGTGAGCCTTCGTGCCGGAGATCGGCGTGGGGCTGCTGGAAACCCAGTTCCACGTGTCGCCGCCATTGCCACTGCCGCCCGCACCCGCGGGGAGCGCGTCGTCGAACCACAGCGTGACGCCCGTGAGCGCAGCCGAAGTAGACGTGCTCGTGGAAGTCGTGGTTGTTGTAGTCGTCGGCGTGGTGGTCGTCGGAGTCGACGTCGTGGTCGTGGTCGTGGTCGTCGGCGTGGTGGAAGCCGTGGGCGTGACGGTCGTGCCGCCCGTGCTGCTGCCGCCGCTCACGGACCAGAAGATGCCCTGGCTGGGATTCTGGTAGCTGCCGCTGGTGGTGTTCTCGAGTTTGATCGCGCGGACCATGTAGCTCGCATCGGAGGTGGCGCTGGCGTCGGTGTAATTGAGGGCGCTGATCGGCGCGCCGGTCAGGCGGGTGTAGGCGCCGTTGCCGGTTGCGCGGTAGACGTGATAACCGAGGAGGTTGGAATCCGGCGAAGCCTGCCAGGTGAGGGTGACGCTCGAGCCGGACTGCGTGCCGGCGAGGCTGCGGACCGGGGCGACCGGGTGAATGCGCAACGTGGGATCGCCCATCAGCGCGACGTGAATCCGGTTGGCCGAGCTGTTGATCGCGGTCTCGTACTGGCCGTTGTTATTCTGCGTGAGGCGGGCGGCGTGACCGATCGTCTCGCCGAGGCCGACGGTGTGCATGAACCAGTGCGGGCGGCCAGACCAGCCGGACGCGAGACCGAAGTCGGTCACGAGCGGGGCGCGGAGCATGTTGTCCTCGGTGTCCCAATCACCGAGCCAGGAGCCGAAGAGGAGATTGAAGACGCCGCGAACGTTGGCGTTCACGAGCTCGTAGGTGTCGCCGCCATTATAGAGGCCGCTGCCGATGCCGGAGATGCTGCCGTAGCTGCCGGCGCCGCACGCGTAGGCGAAGAGGTAGTCGTTCTGCGCGACCTGCGGGATGAAGACGCCGCGGGTGTCGTTGTACTCGACGTTCAGGTTGCGGATGTTGTTCGCGCCGACGAGCGGAGCGAAGCTGCGGAAACCGGAGGCGCCGAACGCCTCGCCGCCGCGGACGCCGAAGTAATCGCCGACCACCGCGCGACGCGGGGCGTTGCTGATGCGATGGCGGAAATTGTGATCCTTGTTGAGATACTTGCGGAGCAGCTCGGTCTCGTTCGCGAAGGTCGCGGGACCGCCCCAGGTCTGGCGACCGGGCATGTTCGCGAGATCGACGCGACCGACTTCGAGCTCAACCGTCGAGGGAATCTGGGTCTGGTCGAACTTGCCGTCGCCCGGGTAATTGCTGAGGCGCGCGGCATCCTTCGGGTCGGTGTTCGCCGACTGCGTGTAGTTGACCGAGTTGTCCGTCCAGTTGCCGTCAACGTCACCGTAGTAGACGTCGGCCGGCCAGGCGCCGGCGTGGTCGCCGTGGCCATCGGGATTGAGCAGGCCCGAGTAGGGGACCGGTACGTGGCCAAAGAGGAAGACCGACTTCACGTTGGTACGGTCGGCATTGTAGGCGGAGACGATGAGGTTCTTCACGCTCGCGGGCGAATCGCTGCGCGAGACGTCGTGGCGAAGGACCGTCCAGCCGTCACCGGCGAGATCCTGCTGCAGGCGGGCCAGCTCGGAGGCGAGGCTGGTGACGAAGGTGTTGTCCACGATGAGGACGACCTTGCCGCGGCTG
>JBKJRG010000375.1:0-2689 GCA_046594805.1 Opitutaceae bacterium
CGAGCTGCAGAAACTGATCCGGTCGATGCCGAAGGTGGTCATCGCGCTCGTCGCCGGCTACGCGATTGGCGGCGGCCAGGTGCTCCACGTGGTCTGCGATCTGACCATCGCCGCGGACAATGCGATCTTCGCGCAGGTCGGCCCGAAGATGGGCAGTTTCGACGGCGGCTTTGGCTCGGGCTACCTGGCGCGCGTGATCGGGCAGAAGAAGGCCCGCGAGATGTGGTTCCTCTGCCGGCAGTATGGCGCGCGCGAGGCGCTGGACATGGGGCTGGTCAACACCGTGGTGCCGGTGGCGCAGCTCGAATCCGAGGGCGTGAAATGGGCGAACGAAATCCTGGAGAAAAGTCCGCTGGCCATCCGGCTCCTGAAAAGTGGCTTCAACGCCGAGCTGGACGGCCAGGCGGGAATCCAGGAACTGGCCGGCAACGCCACGATGCTCTATTATATGAGTGACGAGGCGAAGGAGTTTCACGGCGCGCAGCGCGAGAAGCGGAAACCGAACGCGCGGAAATACCCGTGGCTGCCGTAGGGACACCCGCACGACTTCGGACGAACACACCCCGTCGCTTTGCGACACCCTCTCAAGAGGGGATCCCAGTCAGCGCGCCCGCGGCCGAAGATCCCCTCTTGAGAGGGGTGCCCGCAGGGCGGCAACGTGGGGAGCGTCGTGAGCGAACTCATCGGGTTGGGTCCCCTCTCGAGAGGGGTGTCGCGAAGCGACGGGGTGTGTTGGTCCGCCCACCGCAGACACTCGCCACGCCTGCACCGTCGAGTGGTTCTCGAAATCGCGTGGCATCCGGGCGCGGAGTTTGCTTCAGTCGCGGCATGCTCACCCGGTTTTCGGTTGCTCCGCTGCACACGATGACCCGCACGCTCGCCGCCGTCGCGATGGGCCGGCTGGCGCCGGACCTTGTCCTTACAGGCGGGCGCGTTCTCTCCACTTATACCGAGCGCATTCACGCCGACCGCGAGGTTTGGATCAAGGGCGGGCGGATTGCGGCGGTCCAAGCCGCGGGAACATTCCGCAAGTCCAGGCTCGGTGGCGCACGCATCCACGATGTCCGCGGCGGCATCCTGGCGCCCGGCCTGGTCGATCCCCACGTGCACATCGAGAGCAGCATGATGACGGCGTGCGCCTTCGCGGAGGCGGCCCTGCTCAACGGCACCACCACGGTTTTTTGCGACAGCCACGAAATCGGCAACGTCTGCGACGTCGCGGGGATCGAGTGGATGCTGGAAGACGCGCGCCGCGCCCCGCTTTCCATTTATCTCACGGTGCCGAGCACGGTTCCGGCGACGAATGCCAGGCTCGAAACCGCGGGCGGCAACCTGACCGCCGCCAAGATCGGGCGGTTGTTCGACCGTTGGCCAGAGGCAGCGGCATTGGGTGAGAAAATGGACTACATCCCGGTTGCGATGGGGGATGTCCGCAGCCATGCCATCCTCGCGGCGGCGCTGCGGCGCGGCCGACCGGTCTGCGGGCACATCTACGGGCGGGAATTCGTCGCGGCGGGCGCGGCGAGCGGAATCACCGATACCCACGAGGCCATCGACCGGGAGATTTCGAATGACTTTCTCGAAAACGGCGTCTGGGTTTTTCTCCGCGGCGGCAATCCGCAGACACCCTGGCACTCTCTCCCCCAGGCGATCAAGGCCATGACCGAGCTGGGCGCGAATCCCAAGCGCGTGTGCGTGTGCACCGACGATCGCGATGCGGATGATCTGTTTCTCTTCGGCCTGGACTGGGTCGTGCAGCAGGCGGTCGCGGCGGGCTTGCGCACCACGACCGCGTGGAGCCTCGGCTCACTGCACCCCGCGACCCGCTATGCGATGGATGGCGAGTTCGGGGGCCTCGCCCCCGCCCGCCGCGCCGATGTGGTGCTGCTTAACGATGCGCTGGAGGTGCAAAACACCTGGTACGGCGGCGAACTCGTGGTCGAGCATCGCAGGATTACTCCGCTCCTCGAGCGCGCGCTGTCCCGGCGTTATCGTTATCCGCGTGCGGCCTACCGGACCATCAAGCTGCCCGCGCAGGCGAAGCTCACGCCCGCGCTCCCGAGGCACCGCGTCACCGCCAACGTCATCCGCGTGGTGCCGCCGGGAATTCTCACCGCCCATGATCGCGTGGTGCTGGAGCCGGGATTGGACTGGAGCGAGCAACTCCGACGGCATGAGCTTTGTTTCCTCACCGTCATCGAACGGCACGGAAAAAACGGCGGCGTGGGGCTTGGGCTGCTGCGGGATTTCGGTCTCAAGGACGGCGCCGTCGCCAGCAGCGTCGGCCACGACGCGCATAACATTGTCTTGGCCGGCACGAATGAGCCGGACATGCAGCTGGCGCTTGCGACGGTGAAGAAATTGCGCGGCGGCGTCTGCGTCGTACGCTCGGGCCGCGTCCTGGCGCAGGTGGCCCTGCCGATTGCGGGGTTGCTCTCGGACCAGCGCGCGCCGGTCGTGGCGAAGGCCACGACGACGCTGAAGCGCGCGTGGACGAAGCTCGGCTGCCGCGTGCCGTACATGGGCTTCAATCTCCTGCCGCTCTCGGTGATTCCCGCGCTGCGGCTGACCGACAAGGGCCTGGTCGACGTGATCGGGATGCGGATCGTGCCGCTGTTCGAACGGGTCCCACCCGTCGAGTTGTAGGGGTGTTCCTTTATCATAAAATGTTTGGGCATCAATTACACCT
>JBKJRG010000430.1:0-2960 GCA_046594805.1 Opitutaceae bacterium
CGGCATCCCACCCACCTTGGGTGTGATCGGATAGATCGAGCACCAGTCGCTTTTCATCGGTCGCGTGATTTGCGCCATCGAGGGCATATATGCGCCCCTCTAGTTCTCCGACGAGCAGCCGCCGCGTGCCCGGCTCCGGCTCGAGGAAAACCGGGTTGCGAAAAGTGACATTGGGAAACGCGGGTTCCGTGGTCCACTCGCCGCTGCGGGCGAAAACCGGTTGCGCGGGCATTCCCAGGTAAGGGCGGGCTTCGCTGCGTTGGGGGAGAGGGGTTCCCGGCGCGTCGGCCGCCTGAACTGTGAACACCGAAAACGCGGCCAGCAGCATGGCGCAACCCATCCTGTAGGGGCGTCGCTGAGAGCCTGCCCTGAGGTTCGACGAAGGGACGCCCGCGCCCACTCGCGCGGCACGGTATTCGTGGGCGTCGTCAAGCGACGCCCCTACACTGAATGGCGGCAGCAGAAGGAGACGGCTCATGCGGGGAGGGAAGAAAGCAGACAGGCCGAGGCATGGTTTGAGCCCGCCACTGCTTCACGCAATGGAGGAATTGAAGCAGCCACCGCTCACACGCGGGGGCGTAGCGGGAAATCACGACGCACCGTGACCGTCCTTGCCGACGCCAAACGATCGCTCAATCTGAGTTCACCACTCCTATGCCTTCTTCGAACTCTCAACCTTCCTTGCTCCTCACTCGCCGTGCCGCCCTGCAGCAAGGCGGCATCGGCCTGCTCGGGCTCGCGAGCGCAGGCATAGCCGCGCCAGTGGCGCGGGCGGCAGCAGCTCCGGCCAAAGCCAAGGCGCCAACGCCGGCTGCCGCTGCGCTCGCGCCGCTTAACCGGTTTCCGCGCATGATGCAGGAGTTCATCGTCGCGCGCGTTCGCCAAATCGAGGTGGAGGGTAATGCACGCCGTGCCGCGCTCCGGAACAGGAGCGACGCAGAGAAGTATCGCCGAGATGTGACCGAGAAAATCCAGGCATGTTTCGGCGGCTGGCCGGAGAAGACCCCGCTGAACGCCCGCGTCACCGGCCGGCTCGAGCGCGACGGATATGACGTCGAGCATGTTGTTTTTGAGAGTCGGCCTGGGTTCTTCGTCACCGCGAATTTTTATCTGCCGAAGAACCGGACGCAGCGCATCCCCGCCGTGCTCGGCACGTGTGGCCACAGCGATGTCGGCAAGGCCGGCCCGACCTACCAGTCCTTCGCGCAGGGACTTGCGCGGCAGGGCTACGCCGTGTTCATCTTCGATCCGATCGGGCTGGGCGAGCGGTTCCAATATGTGGGCGCCACTCCGGAAGCGAAACCGACCAAAGGTCCGGGGGTCAGCGAACACCTGCACGCCGGCAACCAGCAATTCCTGGTCGGGGAGAACTTTGCGGCGTGGAACGCCTGGGACGGCATCCGCGCGATGGATTATCTCCTCACCCGGCCGGAGATCGATCCACGGCACATCGGCGTGACGGGAAACTCCGGTGGCGGCACGCTGGCCACGTGGCTCGTCGCGCTCGAGCCGCGGCTGACGATGGCGGCGCCGAGCTGCTTTGTCACGACGCTGCGCCGGAATGCGGAGAACGAACTGCCGGTCGACACGGAGCAGTGTCCGCCCCGGGTGCTGGCGGCTGGGCTCGATCATTCGGATTTCTACGCGGCGTTTGCCCCTCGTTCGCTGATCGTGATGGGTCAGGAGAAAGATTACTTCGATGCGCGCGGCCTGGAGGAAGCGGGGGAGCGGTTGAAGTCTTTTTATCGGTTGCTCGGCGCCGAAGCGAACGTGAGCCGGCACATCGGCGCCAGCGTTCACGGCTACTCGCAGGAAAACCGCGAGGCGATGTACCGGTGGTTCAATCAGGTGACACAGGTTTCGCGCGCAACGGCCGAGCCGACTCTGAAGCTGGAGGAACCGAAAGACCTGCGCTGCACGCCCACGGGCCAGGTGGCCGGGCTGCCGGGTGGACCTCGCACCGTGTTTTCCTTCACGCGTGATCGCTCGCGCGAACTGGCGCGTCAGCGGCGTCCGCTGTCCGGCGCGGCGTTGGTTAACGCGGTGAGCGCGGCCCTGCACCTGCCGGCGCGGACCGGCACGCCCGACTATCGGATCCTCCGGCCCGTGGCTAACCGCCGCTATCTGAAGCGCCACGCGGCGACCTACGTCATTGAGACGGAGCCGTCCGCGCAGGCGATCGTTTACCGGCTGAACGACGAGGCGCTGGTGTCGCGACCTCCGCGGGATCTGCCGCGCGCGGTGCTCTACGTGTCGCACAAGTCGGCAGACGCCGAGTTGCGCGACGATGCGTGGCTGGGCGACCTGATCCGGGCCGAGTCGTCGTCGGCGATCTTCGCGTGCGACGTGCGCGGGATCGGCGAATCGCGCCCCAACACCTGCGGGGTCGAGCCGGATCATCCCTATGGCAACGACTACTTCTATGCGGTGCACGGAGTGATGCTCGACTATTCCTATCCCGCGCAACGGACGCACGACGTGCTGCGCGTGGTCGACTGGCTCAAGGCCAACGGCCACACGGAGATTCACCTTGTCGCGCGCGGGTGGGGCGCGATCCCGGCGACGTTTGCAGCGCTGCTCTCGCCGCACATCACGCAGGTGACGTTGAAACAGGCGCTGACGAGCTTCAGCGCGATGGCGGAGACCGAGGACTATCGCTGGCCGCTCTCGAGCATGGTGCCCGGGGCGTTGCGCACCTTCGATTTGCCGGACTGCTATCGGGCGCTTGAGGCGAAACGGCTCGTGCAGTCCGACCCATGCGACGCGGGCCATGCGCCGGCCTGAGTGCCATGTGTCCCTATCTTGGCAGTTTCGCCCTGTGGTTGAGCGTTGCTACCCTCGCGTAGGCCAGCTCGCTTGCGAGCGCTTTCCAGAGCGCGCGCAAGCGCGCTGACCTACGTCGGACTGAATAGATACGGCTAAGGCAACCGCAGCGGCTGCGGATCGGCTACCCATCCCGC
>JBKJRG010000668.1:0-9304 GCA_046594805.1 Opitutaceae bacterium
AGCGTGGCGTTGCCCTGCAGACGGAAATCTTCCGCGAGCATCATCTGCACCGACCCTTCGATTGTGGCACTCACCTCCGGCGCGTGACGGATCCGTGCGACGCCCGTGGCCGCCGCCGCGGCGGCGGGCGCGTCAGCCGGCGCGGCGCGAGCCGACACGCCGAGCGCCAGCAGGCTGAGGAGAAAAAAATGGACGCGGGCAGTCGGCACGGAATTTTCCCGCCCAATCTCCGCGCCGGCCAGGGATTCGAGTGGAACGGGACTGACCGTGCGGACGAACCGTCCGCGAACAATCGCTGCGACTACTGGAAACGCAGTAGACCTTCTAGGGGCAGCTGCCCATGCCACTCGCCTTGGCAGCGGCTCCTTCAGGATGCCTTGCGGTGGTTCGTTGAAGGCCAACCATTGAGGGCGGATGATTTCAACGACGACAGCGTCAGAACAAAGACGAAGCTCGATGTGGATCGACGCCGTTGTCCTCGTGAGCGCGGCCGCGCTCGTCTTTGGCGGGGCGGAAGTCGCGGCGCAGTGGCATCGGCCGTTGCGCCAGGCTGTGGTCATCGATCTATCGCCATGGGAACTCCCGAAATACGCCTTGTTTTCCCTCGCCCGGGGCTGGATCGCCTATTTTTTCTCGCTCGGGTTCACCCTGCTGGTCGCGTCGTGGGCTTTCTACGATGCGCGAGCCCGGCGCTACATCTTACCCGCCTTGGATGTGTTGCAAAGCGTGCCAGTGTTGGGATTTCTGCCGGGCATTGTCCTCGCGCTCGTCAGCGTGTTTCCCAATAGCAACACGGGCCTGGAGCTGGCCTGTGTGCTCATGATTTTCACCGGTCAGGTCTGGAACATGACCTTCAGTTATTACGATTCGCTGCGCGGCGTGCCGGCGGATTTCCGCGTCTTGGGCCGGCTCTACGATTTCAAGTGGTACCACCGCTTCCTCAAGATCGAGCTGCCGTCGGGTGCGCAGGGACTGCTCTACAACAGCATGGTCTCGATGGCGGGCGGGTGGTTCTTCCTGAGCATCACCGAAGCCTTCAAGCTGGGGGACCAGGATTTTCGCGTGCCCGGCATCGGCTCCTACATGAGCGTCGCCATCGAGCGTGGGGATGTCAGGGCGCAAATACTCGGCATCGTGGCGATGGGCGTCGTGATCGTCATCGTGGACCGGCTGGTGTGGTGGCCGCTGGTTTTGTGGTCGCGCAAATTCAAACTCGACGACTTTGGTGCGACGAACGACGTGTCCAACGTCCAGCGCTGGCTCGCCCGTTCGCGAGCGGCGCAAAACGTCACCCAATATTTCCAGCGCCTGTTCGCGCGTTTCCTCCCGGCGCCGAGGCCGCCCGGGCGGACCGCCATTCCGTCAAAATCGCAACCGGTTCCCCACCGCCTCGGTCGCGTGATCTATCATGTTCTGCTCGCATTGCTGATTGCCGGCCTGGGCTGGGGCATGGTTCGTTTTGCCGCCCTACTTGTGACAGTGAGCGGCACGAACTGGCTGGAAATCCTGCGGTGCACGGGATGGAGCTTTCTTCGCGTCCTCGCGGCGGTGACCCTCGGCACATTGTGGACAGTTCCCGTCGGCGTGTGGATCGGACTCAACCCCAAACTCTCCAGTCGCCTGCAACCCTTCATTCAGTTCGCCGCCTCGTTTCCGGCTCCCATGATTTATCCGTGGATTCTGCTGCTGGTCCTCGGTGCGGGCGGCAGTCTGCAATGGGGTGCGGTGCCGCTGATCATGCTCGGCACCCAATGGTATATTCTGTTCAACGTCGCCGGAGCGGCGGCGGCGGTGCCAACCGACATCGTGAGCTGCGCGGAGCTGCTCCGCCTTTCGCGCTGGCGCCGCTGGCGGCAGTTCATCCTGCCGGCAGTTTTCCCCGGTCTCGTCACGGGTTGGATTACCGCCGCTGGCGGCGCGTGGAATGCGACCATCGTGTCCGAATTCGTCCAGGTGGGTGACAAGCTCTATCAGGCCACCGGACTCGGCGCCTTGATCAGTCGAGCGACCAACGAAGGAAATTTTCCCCAACTTGCCGCCGCGGTCCTGGTCATGGCCAGTGTAGTCGTGGGGATAAACCGCCTCCTGTGGAAACGCCTTCAAACCCTCGCCAATGACCGCTGCCGCTTCGGCAATTAACCATGTCTGAGACCTCACCTCCGCTGATCGAGTTGCGCACCGTATCCCACGAATACGGCAACAGTGGCACCGACCGCGAACTCGTGGTGCAGGACGTGAGCTTGTCCGTGTCGGAAAACGATGTCGTTGCCTTGCTGGGTCCCTCCGGCTGCGGGAAGTCGACGATGATTCGCATCATGGCGGGGTTGATCACTCCCACCCGGGGCGAAGTCTTTTATCGCGGAAATCACCTCGCGGGGGTTTCGCCAGGGGTGGCCATGGTGTTTCAAAACTTCGCGCTATTTCCCTGGCTGACCGTCCGCGACAACGTGTTATTGCCCGTCGGTGCGCTGTCGGCAGCCGATCAACAGGCGCGTCTCGGCAGCGTGCTCTCCACCGTCGGACTCGGTGCCTACGAACATTCCTATCCGCGAGAATTGTCCGGCGGCATGAAGCAACGCGTGGGGATCGCCCGCGCGCTGATCGCCGAGCCGGAGGTGTTGTGCATGGACGAGCCATTTAGCGCACTGGATGTGCTGACGGCGGAAACGTTGCGCAACGAGATCGGCCGGCTCCTCGCCGACAAACACCATCGGTTGCGCACGATGGTCATCGTCACCCACAACATCGAGGAGGCGGTTTTCTTTGCGACCAGGATTGTCGTTCTCGCCGCCCACCCCGGACGCGTCGAGGTGGTCGTTCCGGTCGATCTGCCCTATCCGCGAGACCCCGATGCGCCGTCCTTTCGCGCCATCGTGGGAACCCTCCACGCCACGCTCACCCGCACGACCATGTCTGATGCGATTGCCGATCCCAACAAGGTCGTCACCGCCAGCGCGGGCGGAACGCGACGGCGCATCGCGCCGGTGTGCTTGCCGTATGTGACGCCCGGCGAGGTGCTCGGTCTCATGTCGCTCGTGGGCGATGACGAGTGTGACGTGTTCCAATTAGCCGAACGCTTCGGCAAAGAGTTCGGCGCGGTGGTGCGGGTCGTCAAGGCGGCGGAACTGCTCGGGCTGGTTGAAACGCCGGGACAGGACGTCCGCATCACGCCGCTGGGACGCGAAGTGCTGGCCGGATCAACCATCAGTCAGAAGCGCGTCATTCGTGAGCAACTCTTGAAGCTCAAAATTTTTGAACTGCTCATCCGCCTGATCAAGGTGCAGGAGAATCAGCAACTGTCGGAGGAGAATCTCTTGCGGGAGTTGCAGACCGCCTTGCCGCACGAAAAGCCCCGCCCGCTGTTTCGCACGCTGTTGAACTGGGGGCGCTACACCGAACTCATCAGCTACGATCAACGGTCGCACATGATCGCGGTCTACCAGTCGGCCCATTCATAGCAGACTTCGCCCGTCATTTTGCGAGAGCCCCTAGCTTGGCGCCGAGGGCAGCCTGCCGGGGTCATATCGAGATTCGAGAGAAACTACCCTTGAACGTGCTGAGCGTGGCGTTGACACCGGCATTCGGCGGGGCAGGCTGGCGCCTGGTCAGGCTTTTTTTGCATGGCGAAAGGAATGCGGACGAAACTTCCACCAGCTGACGACCACCGCCACTCCGAATGCCGTGTAGCCCACGATGAAGACCCATGGCGGTGCCTCGTAATACAACAGTTTCTGCAGCCAGTGGGCGATAAACGTCCCGCCATAAGTGGCGTCGCCCGCCTTTCCGCGCAGATCCATTTCCCAGGTTGTGAGCGGACAAATTACGCCGAACCATACTTGAACGACCACCAAACCGATGCCGGCAAGATGCCCGGCGCGAAACCACGGATTTCGAATCCACCGCCAGCCGGCGACTCCTCCCCAAAGGATCGCGATCAAACCAAGGACGACGAACGCGACAAAGCTGACATGCGTCATCAACACGAGGTCAGCGAGGGTGCGGTAAACGCCAGCGTGCATTGCGGACCAAGGGAATCGAGGTCGTGGATTTTGTTGAGCACAAATATCCCGAACCGGTTGCCGCGATCTGCAAGCTAGGGAAAATTCTCAGCGGCGCAGGCCTGATCGAGCACGGGAAAACGATGTCCCGAATCAATAATAACCTGTCAGCGGCATGAGTACGCCAAGGGCGGGCTGACTAACCCGGCGCTCCGGGCGCGCGGGTGCTCGCCTTCGCAGGCAGGTTTTGCATCCTCCGGCCGATTCCTCGCCACCGCTCGTTCCCTCCCCAGCCCGGTTCGGACCTTCATTCATGGCACTGCCCACGCCCCTCCGCTGCTTCGTTCCGTTTTTCGCACTGGCCGCGTCCGCGTTGGCGGCGGCCACGCCGGCGCGGCCGAACATTGTTTTTATGCTGCTCGATAACGTCGGGCAGGAATGGTTCGGCTGTTATGGCAGCGAGGAAAGGTGCACGCCCAACATCGACCGGCTGGCGGCGACCGGCGTGCGGGTGGAGAATTGTTACGCGTCGCCGGTCTGCGGCCCGAGTCGCACCATGCTGCTGACCGGGCGTTATCCGCACCGCACCGGATTCGTGCTGCATCACGACGCCGCGCTCTACAGGGGACGGCGCAACGGCCGGGACGTCGCGGGCGGCCTGTACACGCTCACCGAGGCCGGCGGCAACGTCGTGCTGATTGCCAATGCCCCCGCTCGCATCCGCGGCGGTCGGACGCTCCCGCTCGCGGACTTCACGGATCTCTATCCGACCCTCTGCGAACTCACCGGCGCACCCGTGCCGCGGGAACATGCGGTTGACGGGCGATCCTTCGCCGGCTTCCTGCTCGGCCCGGCCGACGCCCGCCCGCACCGCGGCTGGATCCTGAACGAGTATCACGATGTGCGCGTCGTGCGGGACACGCGCTACAAGCTGTATTCCGACGGCCGGTTTTTCGACGCGGAGACGGATCCCGCCGAGCAGCACGACTTGAAGGCCGTGAACGGACCCGACGTGGCCGCGGCACGCCGTCGTCTGCAGCAGGTGCTCGCGTTGCTGCCCGCGGACACCCCGCCGCCGTTTCTCCTGCGCAGCCAGAGCGGCTTCAAGCTGCGGAACAGCGGGCGAAAACCGGATTAATTCGGAAGCCAGGAAACCAGGAATAATTCATGGCTTCCTGGCTTCTGAATCAATTCCTCGGCTTGGTCCGGGGATTTTCCGGGTCGGATTCTGTCGATTCTGTCCGACGTTTGGATCTCGGAGTACGACCGAATGAACCGAATGAGCGGCGCAATCCGCACCCGGTGGTTGGAAACCGCCGCTCCGCGCGGAAATCATGCGCTCACGATCAGAACGTGCCTTTCACGCCGAAGGCCCATTGCGCGCCATACGAGTTGCTGGAGGTGCGGCGGGCGTATTCCGGGGTATCGTCCTGATAACGTGACTGGTTGAAATGCACGTTGGTCACGTTGCGGGAGTTGACGAAGACCGAGAGACGCTTGAAGGCCTGGTAGGAGAGATTGACGTCCAGGGTCGTGCGCGCGTCCTGGTAGAAAATCGCCCTCGGGCCCTGCCCGATGGAAAGACCGCGGGTCTGTTCGCCCCGGTGATGCCACTTCGCCATGAACGTGACCGGGTTCTTGGTGAAGGTGAAGCCCCAGTTCGCACTCTTCGGGAGGAAGCGGTTGAAGTCGGCGGTGCGGCTCCCCTCGAGCTTCAGCTTGGTCGCATTGGCGAAAACGCTGAAGAACCGGCCATATTTGCCGAGCGGCGCCAGCGACTGACGGACGTTGAACTCGATGCCCGACACCCGCGCATCGCCGGAGTTGATCGTCGTGTTGAGCCGCCAGCCCTCGTAGCGCGGATCGAGCCCGAGTTCCTTGAGCCTTTCCTCGGTCGCCCTGGTCTGCAGCGTCCCGAAGAAGTCGGTGATGTCCTTGCGGAACACCCCGGCGGTGATGAGGCCGCCGTTGTCCGTGTAGTATTCGGCGGACAGATCGTAGTTATCCGCGGTCCAAGGCTTGAGCCCGGTATTGCGGACGGTGATGTCACCGGGGATCGCGTTGGGATCGGGCGAGAGCTCGATATCGTTTTCGCTGATCGTCGCGTTGGGCACGATGTTGGTGAAGTCCGGACGCCCGTAGGTCTTGGCATACGCGGCGCGGATCTGGAGATTCGAGGTCGCGTTGAAGGTGAGGTGCAGGCTGGGGTAATAGCCGTCGTAGGAGCGGTTGCCGAAGAACGCGCGCTCCTTGCGGATCAGCCTCAGTTCCTCGATGGACCCGGCGGTGCCGGCCTCGAGTCGGCGGATGCGGACGTTCTGGGCATCGCGCGCGAACGTTCCATCCGGATCGCGCCGCCAGACGGCGGACGGCTCGTTGACCGGGCCCTCGCCCCGGTCGTGCGTTTTTTCGTACCGCACCCCGGTGAGCACGGTCAGCCGGTTCTTGAAAAGCCGCGCTTCCACCTGCGCGTAGTAGGCGGTCACGCTTTCCCGCAGCCACTCGGAACCGATGATCTGCGCCTGGGCGGCGGCGACCAGTTGCGCGGGGGACTGGATGAAGAGATTCCGGTTTTTCTTCCACGCTTCGACGGCCTGGCTGCTGGAAGTCCAGGGAATGTTGTCGAAGCCGAAATAGTTCGGCCGGTTCTTGTAGACCTGCGCGAGGAAAGGCGCCGGGGAGAGGTTGCCGTCGGGCGGATTGTAATTCCACTGGTTCGTATTCGAACGGCGATCGCGATCCTGCGCACGATAGAAACCGCCGATCTGCACGCTGCCCGGGATTTCGAGGAGGCTTAGGCGCCGCTTGAGGTTCACGTCGGCGCCGAAGACATTCTCCTGGTGGTCGCGATAGTCCGACGAGCTGACGGTATTCAGGCGATAGTTGCTGATGTCATTGATATCGAGCTCGCGATTGTTGTTGTCGAAAACGCGGGTGGTGGTCGGGCGCTCAGGCGTGATGCCCTCGAACGTGACGCGCACCGGGTTGAGCATCGAGATATTCAAGGCCTGAAACTGGCCTTTCTGCTCGTAACGCCGCCACGTCTTCGAGGTCGAATAGTGCGCGCCCGTGTCGACCTTCCAGTTGCCGTTGTCGAAACGGTAGCGGGAGTTGGAACCGAGCGTGCGGGCGTCGATATGCAGGTAGTTTCCGCCAAATGATACGTTGCCGCGGCCGGTCGCGCCGACGGTTCCGTTTTCGTTGAAGCTCAGCGCGGTGCCGCCCGCCACGCTCGGCGTCGGATTGGTGCCGGCGGTCGCGGTCCGGTTCACGTTGCCGTTCTTGTCGATGTAATACGTGGCCTGCGCGCCGATCGACAGCACCGAGTTCGGCGTGATCCGCCAGTCGGCCTTCAGGCTCGTCGAATGACGCTCATACCACTTCGGCGCGTCGATGATCTGGTGCGATTGCAGGTACGGCCGCGTCGGCGTCGCGCCGGTGCCGGCGGCGCTGGAGTTCCACGTCCTGGTGGAGATATTCTGCTCGTTCCACTGCTTCGAGGAGAGGCCGGTGAAAACGATGCCGAAGTTCTTCGTGATCGGCAGCGTGTAGTCGAAGTCGAAGCCCGGCTTGATGCGGCTGATATAGTTGTCGGTCGGGTACGGCTGCTTCTTGATTTGCATCCCATCGCTGCTCGCCGACATGAACACCCGGTAGTTGAACTGCGCCTTGCTGCGCTCGAAAGCGCTCTTGCTGATCATGTTCACGGTGCCGGAAATGCCGTCGGCCGGGCTCGACGGCGTCGGAACTTTCGTCACCTCGATGCGCGACGTGTTGTTGATCGAGACCTGGGTAAAGAGAAACGAGCGGTTCGCGGCGCTGCCCGAGGCGTTGGCGAGCTGTGCACCATCGACCGTGACGGCGGTCATGTTCGGATCGAAGCCGCGGATCGCGACGGCGTTGGGCGAGGCGTCGGAGTATTCGACCGTGACGCCCGGGAGAAACTTCATGAACTCGGCGACGTTGCCCTCGGTGACATCGCCAAACGCGTCGGTGGCGACGACGTTCTTGATGTTGGCGGCGAAGCGCTGCTCGTTGGTGGCGAGCGCCTCGCCCTCGGTGAGCTTCGAGGAGGAGAGGACGAAGGCCTCCATTTTCACCGTGCCGTTCTTGTCGCCGTAGGCGGCCTTGTTGGTGAGGTTGAGGTCGCGCTCGACGTTTTGCCCGGCCGGGACCGACACGGTCGTCGCGAGCGGATCCAAGCCGGAGTAAAACGCCTCGACCACCGCGCTGCCGGCCGGCACGCCGCCGATGCGGAACGTGCCCGTATCATCGGTGAACACCGCGAGGTCGGTGCCTTTGACCGTGACGCGCGCGTTGTTGAGGTATTGACCGGTCGCCTCGTTTTGCACGCGACCGGAGATGGAGCCGGTGCCCGCCGTCTGGGCCGAAAGCAACGCGGCAAAGGCGGTAACGAACAGCGCATAGAGCGCGCGACGAACAAAACGGGGAGCGTGGTTGCTCGGACAGGCGTAGGTGTTCATAGGTTTTCCTTCGAGTAGGGCGAAGGGCCGGTTTGGGGCTGAGCCGGACTCAACCGGGAACCCACCGGCACGCAAAGGATTTTTCGCGAGCCAAAACCAAAGATTCACCGGCTCGGCCACGGCGTGCAGATCACGGCCGGGGTCAAGGGCACGTTCTGAGGCGGGAGAAGCCGTACGACCGGGAGATGATCGATTGCGCCTGAGTAGCGCCGGCATCTTGCCGGCTCAGCGATTGGGTCGGTGTGCTCCTGAATCACGGGCCGAACGCCCATGACACTGCCGGAGGCCGGCTCGAAGCCGGCGCTACGGATGCTCGTAGTTCCGCCTTCAGGCGGAATCCGGCCGTCCTTCCGCCTGAAGGCGGAACTACGAACCCGACGCCGCCTGCACCCGCGCCGGAAGCGGTGCGGCCCCCGGCCCAAGCGGCCCCACTGTCCGCAGAACTCCCGCCAGTTCTTCTCGCCCAAGCCTCCGCGAGTGGCAGCATGTCCGATCCATGGTCGTGTCACGCCGTCCCCTCTCCACCGCCGGTCCGGTTATCTGCGCTCTGCTGGCCGCCGCCGTAGCGCACGCGCAAACGACCGCACCGGCGGCCGTGCGCACCGCGACCGTGGTGCTCAGCCCCTTCGAGGTCACCAGCCCGCAGGATCACGGCTACCGCGCGGGCGCGGCCGTGACCGGGACCGGCACCGCGGGGCTGATCAAGGACACGCCGCTCAACATCAGCATCGTCTCGCGCGAATTGATCGAGGACCTGGCGGGCAACCAGCTCATCGACGTGCTGCGGGGCGCCAGCGCCGTCGCCCTGCAGGTCAAGGACGA
>JBKJRG010000803.1:0-7459 GCA_046594805.1 Opitutaceae bacterium
CGCGTTGCCGAAGAACTGGAAGAGCGCGGCGCCGGCCAGCGCACACGCAATCGCAGACCGCCAGGTGCGGACAGACATCGGCGGCGGCGTTGCGGTGGCGGTGTCCATTCCCTATCGCGGCACTGATTGGCAGCGCCGCCAAGCCCAACGTCGAACGTCGGAGCCGTGCAAGGCTTGACCGGGCGCAGCCCACCAATGCCGTGGTCGCACGTTCCGTACCCTTGGTTGCGTCGTCCCCCGCGCCCACCAATCGGCGGCGAGTCTTCCATGAATCGTCGTTCCTTTGTCCAAGGCACGCTCGCGGCCAGCGCCCTTGCCACGTTCAATCTGCCTGTTCGCGCCGCGGACAAGACGGGCCGCAAATTTCGCACGGCATTGGTTGGCTGCGGCTGGCGGGGCGGCAATATCCTCGCCGAAGGACCGCGAACCAACGTTACCGGCGCCAAAATACGCCGCCATCGTCGATCTTTTCGATCCTCGGCTGTTCATTACGGGCCGCCAAGAAGTCGTGCACCGCGCGCCGACAACTTTCCCACGAACCGTAATCGTCCACGATAACGAAACCATGCGGCACGACTCGATCGTACAAATTCTTCAGGACATCGATGGTCGAATGGTAGAGATCGCCGTCGAGCCGGAGCAGCGCCAGCTGTTTGATCGGGGCGTTCGGCAAGGTGTCAGCGAACCAGCCTTCGAGAAGGCGCACCCTCTCATCGAGCAGACCAAACCGCGCGAAGTTTCGTCTCACGTCCTCCGCGCTCACCGCGAGATACTGGACGTTACTCAAATCCGCGCCGTCAGCATCACTCTTAGGGGCGGGTAATCCCTTGAAAGAATCGGCGAGCCACACTACGCGGTCGGTCGCGCCACGGCGATCGATGATTCGCTTGATCAGCATGCAAGCGCCGCCGCGCCAGACACCGGTTTCAATGAAGTCCCCAGGCACTTGCTCATCGAGCACAGTCGCAACACATCGCTCAAGGTGATCGAGCCGCCGTCGTCCAATCATGGTGTACCCAACGAGAGGCCAATCGAGGCCCTCTCTCCTCAACGCGGGATCAAAAGGAGATCGTCGCAACATCGCGACCCCCGAGCGTTCGAACTGCCGCGCTAGCCGGCGCACGGCGTGCCACTTCAGTCGCCCGAGCCAAGACGCATTCGGATCAGGCAGCTCGGCCAACAAAAACCTCCACGCGCTCTCGTCGTAAACAGAGCCCGTGAGGACATCCTTGAACAACTCTCGCTCCGAGTCGGCTACATCCATGTGGTTGTTGCAGCCTGGGCGTGGCGCCGCTCCTGCGCAACAGACGACATCATAGCGGCAATCGTCGGCTCTGGCCCCTTCCTGGGTTGCGTTTTCTTGTTCAGGAACATGCGAGCTCCTGATAGGAGCCGACAGACCGTCTGAGGCAAGACTCCGATATAGCCTTCGCTCGGTGCGCGGCGCAGATGTGACAGCCGCGGCGATGAGGCGCGGCTCCGGCTGTCGGCTTGCGGGAGCGGGGGGCATCTCCTATCGCTGCACCGATCGACTTTGCCGCCACGCCCAACCTCCTGATGAAGCTCCTCGTCTTTGCGCAAACTCCGCCGCCCTGGCATGGGCAGAGCGCGATGGTCGCGACACTGGTGGAAGGGCTTCGCGCCGACCCCGCGATCGAAATCCTGCACGTCAACCCGCGGCTCTCGCGTGACGGCGGCGAAATCGGGCGCTGGCAACTGCGCAAGCTCTGCGCGCTACTGCGCGCGTGCGCCGCCGCGCGCAGGCTTCGCGGCCGGCACGGCGACGCGGTCCTCTATTATGTGCCCGCGCCCGGCAAACGTGGCGCCCTCTACCGCGACTTCCTCGTCATGCTGCTCTGTCGCGGCCGGTTTTCGCGCCTCGTCCTGCACTGGCATGCCGTCGGGCTCGGCGCATGGCTCACGACCACCGCGACCGCCCCTGAGCGCTGGCTGGCCCGCCGCCTGCTGGCGCGCGCGGATCTTTCCCTGGTGCTCGCGCCGGAACTGAGCGATGACGCCGCCGCGCTCGTCCCACGAAAAATCTTTGTGGTGCCGAACAGCGCCCCCGATCCCGGGGCGCCACCGCCGCGCGCCCCGCGTGATCCGAACGCGCCGTGCGAGGTGCTGTTCCTCGGGCTTTGCAGCGAGGCAAAGGGGCTCTTCGACACGATGGACGGCGTCGCGCATGCGAACGGGCAGGGCAGGGGAAACTTTCGGCTCACGGTGGCGGGCGGGTTCGCGAGCGGGGCGGAGGAGCGGGAGTTTCTCGCGCGCGCCACGCGGCCGGGCGCGCAGGTAAACGCTGCCGGATTCCTCGGCGGCGAGGCCAAGGAGGCCGCGTTCCGCCGCGCGGATGTATTCTGTTTTCCAACACACTACCCGCACGAGGGACAACCGGTCGCGCTGGTCGAGGCGCTCGCGCACGACCTGCCGATCATCACGACGAAGTGGCGTGCGATTCCCGGCATGTTGCCGTCGGAGCACGTGTGGTTCGTCGAACGCGGCAGCCCGCGGCAAATCGCGGATGCGCTGCAGGCGGCCGCGCGTGCGCCCCGGCCGCACGGCGCGCTGCGGGAACACTACCTCAATCATTTCACCCCGGCGCGCCACCTGGCGGCGTTGCGCGAGGCCCTGCTTTCACTCGAGCGCTGACAGCCCGGCGTAGATGTCGCGCCACTGCGGCGCGACCGCGGCCGCGGAGAACCGCCGCAGGTTTTCCGGTTTGATGCGGACCGTGGCGAGCGCGTCGGTCTCCGCGAGCATGACCAGAGCGCGCGTCAGATCCGGAACGTCGCCGGAACGGAAGAGCCAGCCGTTGAACGGCGGCGCGAGGATGTCCGTGGCGCCGCCCGAGTCCGCCGCCAGCACCGGGACGCCGGCGGCGAGCGCCTCGATCATCGCGATGGAAAATGGTTCCTGATGCGATGCGATCACGAGGCAGTCCTGCTGGCGCAGGAACTCACCGGCCGACGGCTGCTCGCCGCGCCACTCGACCCGATCGGCCAGCCCGAGCGCGGCGGTTTGCTCGCGCAGGGTCCGGGCATAACGCGCCGCCTCGGCGGAGCCATCCGTTCCGCCGATATGGGTGAACCGCAGTTTGTCGCGCATCGCCGACGGCAACGCGGCGAGCGCCTCGAGTACGAGGTGCCAGCCTTTCCAGTGAACCAGCGCGCCGACTCCGCCCACGCGGACCGCAGTCGTTACGCGCGGCCGAAATACCGTGGCGGCGGAAAAATCCGACGCGACGCACCCGGGCACGCAGCGGTCCCACGGCTCGCCCGGCCCGGCGACGCCGTAGTAACGTTTCATCGCGGGGCTGAGCCAATACAGCCGGCGGCCGAGCCGCCGCGCCGCCCAACGGTAAAACCGCCGCTGGCGGCCGTAACAGTGAACACTCGCGACCATGCGCCGCTCCCCGCGTCGCGCGAGCCAGAGTGCCACCGCGAGCCCGGCGCGCGAATGTCCGTGGAACATCCGCTGCGGGTCCGCGCCCAACCATTCCGCCACGCGTGCCGCCACGGTGCGCGCCCGCCACAGCGTGCGCAGCCCGAGTCGTTCGCCGTCGAGCGCCGGCAGTTCCAGGGTTGCCAGCGGCGGCGACCGGCGTTGGGTAAAACCCCGATTCACCCCCAGGACGCACGCGAATTCCCCGGCACCGGCGAGCGCGCGGACGACAGAGACGATGCCGCCCGCATCGTGATCGTATCCAACATAATGGAGCACGGTACGCATGGCGGTCATTTGGTGAAACGCGCCGGGGGCCGCCAGGGCCCCAACCGGCCGATCAGCGCGTGCCAGACGCCCGTCAGCATGGCCTGCACTTTTATGCCGCGATTTTCGCAGAACAGAAGGAGCTTGATGAAATCACAGCCGAAGCCCGTCGCATCGCGGAAGGTCCACCGCGGATCGAAGGTCGCGAAGCGGGCATACATCACCAGACGGTTGCGCGCCTGGTAGTAACGCCGGACGGGGCCGTAATCGTTTATCCGCGGAGTCTTCCACAGCCACCGAAACTGTCGCCAGTGTCCCTGCGCATGCTCGAGCCGCACGCCGCGCGCTTCCAGCACGAGCCAGCCCTGCCGGCGGCAGCGCAGGCAGAATTCGAAGTCCACGCAATCGATGAAAAAATCCTCCCGAAAGGCCCCGACCGCCCGCAGGGCGCGCGTCGCCACGAGATTGCCCGAAGACGCCGTCACGTTCACCGCGACATCGCCCGAGGCGTCCGCCGCGACCGGCCCGCTCGGCGAGTACACATTGCCCAGATGCCGGTCGCGATAGAGCGGCGCCACCACCGCCACGTTTTCCCGCCGGGGAAAAGCCGCGTGCGCCCGCAGCAATCCCGCCACAAAGTCCTCCGGCACCCGGCTGTCCTGGTCGAAGGTCGCCACCCATTCGAAATCGCGCGCGAACGCCCGGGCGATGCCCTGGTTGAACGCCGCGGCGATGCCGCGGTTGTCCTCATTGAGAATAAGTTCGAGCGCCGCGCTCGCTGGCAGGCAGGCCAGGAGCGCCTGGCTGGCAGCCGACGACGCATTGTCGACCACCACCACCCGCTCCACCTGTCGCTGGAAGGCGGCAATGTTCTCCAGCACTTCGCGACCCGGATGATACGTGACGATGATCCCGCAGACTCCGTTCATGGGCGTGGACGGCAATGGGAGATTCACCGGGCCGCCACCGCGTAGAGTCGGAAATTATACCTCGGACGGATGAGCCGTATGCGCCAGGCCGCCCTGGCGGCAAAGCGCAGCCGCCGGTTGCCGACGAGGGCGAGCGGGTTGAGCGGATCGCCGCGCGTCACCCGGACGGCGACAAAATGAGCGGCCAGCAGTTCGCGCAACGAGCGCGCCGTGTAAAACTGCCGGTGAGCGAGATCGGCAAAGTGTTCAAACAACAAGCCACGTTGCCGCCGCTCCTTGTGCCGCTCGCGATTTGGCACGGTCATCAGAACGTTTTTCCGCGCGATGCGTTTCGCCTCACTCAGGACGGCATGCGGATCGGCGGCATGCTCGAGCACCTCAAAGAGCAGGACGGAATCGAACTCCGCATCGGCGAACGGCAGGCGGCCCGCGATGAGCCGGGCGTCGACACCACGTTCACGCGCAATCCGGACATATTCGGGATTGAGGTCGGCGCCCTGGACGCGGAACCCGTGGCCGCTCAGGGCCAGGCAGATTCCGCCCCTCGCGCATCCGAGGTCCAGGATGGACGGCCCGGCGTGTTTGCGCGCGAACGCGAGCAAGCGCGGCGCGGGGCGGACCGTTTCGTCGTTCGCGTAGTAGGTCTTCGGGTCGCGAAAGACAGCCCGGCGAATCTCCGCGCCAATCGAGACCAGTCCGGCGGGAGCCGTCGTGGAATCGTTTCCCGCGAAGAAGGCCATGGACGGATACACGCAGAAAAAGAATGCATGGCCAAAAACATTCCGCGAGCCACCATTGGCGCGACAATGCATCGCCCGGTCCGCCGCACCTGCCCGCCCTGCGCCTGCCGCACAACGCGGCACGCACCCGCGGCCCGCCGTCGCGCAACCGACCGGCCGGGAGAGGTGTTCGCGTGAAGATGTCAGCGGTGGATTTCCGACAACGGCTCCTGCCGATCCTCCTCACGCAAGCGGTCGGCCTCGCCTGTGGCATCGCGGGAGTGAAACTGGTGTCGCACATCGTCGATCCGGCCGACTATGGCGCGTATGGCGTTTTCGTGAGCCTGGCCGCCATCGGCGTGGGCGTGATTTACGCGGGGCTGATCAAATTTGTCAGCCGCTACTGGCAGACGGCGGCCGATCGGGGCGCGCTGTTGCGGGAACTGCTGGTGGCGAGCCTGCGCCGCGCACCGTGGCTGGTTGCCGCCTCCGCCTGCGCCGCCCTGCTGATCGCGCCATCGGCCCGGCCAACCTACGGGGTGCTATTATGCGCGTGCGCCTTCCTGCTGGCATTGACGCAGCTTGCCCAGTCGGCCTTGCAAGCGGCCCGCGAGCATTGGCGCGACCTCGGCGTCGCGACCGGCATGTCCGTAACGCGGTCGTTCCTGCCGCCCGTGCTGTATGCGGCGAGCGGCGCCGGGCTGGAAGCGTTGCTGCTTGGTTTCTCGCTCCAGGCGCTGGTCGGCGTTTTGCTGGGGGCGTGGAACGTCCGCCCCTGGTGGCGGGGCGGCCACGGCCCGACCCGGGCCCCCATCCTCACGCCAGTTTACGATGGACCGCGGTTTGTCGTCCTGGCCGTCGCGGGCTGGACGCTGCTCGGGATGAACCGCTGGCTGGTCGCATGGCGTTTCGGAACTGAAACCGCGGGTTACTTCACGCTCGCCGCCAATATCGGCGCGATTCTGCCGACCGTGCTTGGCGCCGTGCTGCTGCAATATTTCCAGCCGCATTGGTTCGGCACGCCACCCGCCAGCCACGCCGCGCGGCAAAAACTGCTCGCCGATGTCGATCGCGTGGCCCTGGGGTATACGGTGCTTTCGCTGCTGCTGGTGGTAGGTCTCGATCGCTGCATGCCCCTGCTGGTCGGCCCGCTGGTGAGCGAGCGCTACAGCACCGCCGCGGCCTTTGTGCTGGCGACCGGCTGTGCGGCCGCGAGCTTCACGATTGGAAATTTTTATCATGCCATGCTACTCGCCGCGCAACGCGAGCGCGCCTGCACCCTGGTCGATTTGAGCGGCGCGGCGATCCTGGTGCTGGGCAGCGCGGTGTCCGCCTTCGCCGGCCTGGAGTGGTTCAAGCGCTGGCTCCTCGTTTCGCCACTCATGCCATGGCTAATCAACCGTTCGCTGGCCCGTCGTGCGGTGCTCAAACCAGCGTGATCGACGCCGTTACGCGCCGCGATCGGTTTCGGCTGGTTTGCCCCGTTGAAGCAGAGCAACGTCGGGAAAATGACGCTTGCCCCCATCTGGCGCACCCGGTTCGTCGCGGGCGGCGCTGCCCTTGCCGCCGTCTGGCTTGGGAGCAATATTGCCATGCAGGAGCTGACGCTCCCGCTGGTGTGCGTTGGCGCCATCGCCGCGATCATCCTGACGATCGCCCAACCGCTGCCCATTGGCACGCTGCTGCTCGGGGTGTCCCTTGTCGGCTACGTCGTCGGCAACCGGGGCTTTGCCCAGCTTTCCGTCCTGGGCAACCTGCCGCTGCTTCCGGCGGAGCTCGTGCTGCTCGTCGCCGGCGCCACCCTGCTCATGCGCAGCGCGCTGCACCAGCACCTGCCCATCCGACGCGACGCGGTCAACCTTGCCATCCTCTTCTGGATCGCAGTCTCGTCGATCCGGTTGTACGCGGACCTGCGCACGTTCGGGCTCATGGCGCTCCGCGACTACGCGATGATCTACTACGCGGCGTTTTTCTTCCTCGCGCAGGACGCGGCGCAGGATGAACGCTCGCGCCGCTTCCTGAAAAATTGCCTGCAGTGGAGCTGCGCCGCGCTGCTGCTCATTTACCCGCTCTTCCTCAAGCTGCCCGACCTATTCCTGT
>JBKJRG010000886.1:0-4087 GCA_046594805.1 Opitutaceae bacterium
GTCGGTATTCCGGGTGGCGGTCCAGCCACTTCACCATGACAGTTAGAAAATAATAGCCGAGCACCAGGATCAGGGCGAGGCCGAGATTGGCGGAGGTCTCGCGGCGGGATACTTTGATGCCGAGCGGCACGCCGATCAGGGCAAAGGACAAAACGGATAGTGCGGTGGTGAATTTTTCCTGGACCGTGAGCTGCACGCGCATCCGCTCGAGGGCGTGGGCTTCCGCCTCGGCGGCCGGTACTTTTACCCGGGCGAGGCGGACATTCTCCGCCTGAAGCTGATCGTAGGTCATCCAATCGATGCGTTGCCGCGTCGTGCGGCGTCCGAACAACCGCTCCAGCGGCAGCCGCCACGGTTCGGTTTTTCCAAACACACCGACTGGCCGCGCGGTGCTGAAATCCTCCGGCTTCTTCGGGTCGCGCGTCTCCACCTTGGCCTGGGCGCCGGTGAAAATCAGCTCGTTGGCCACTTCGTCATAGTCCACCCGCCCGGAGTCGGCCCGCACGACCTCCGTTACCCGGCGTTCGCTGTCGAGTTTCCACAACCAGATTTCCCTCAGGATCGCGCCTTCCTTTTCGCCGACGTAGACCACCACGCCGGGAAAATCCCGGACAAACGTTTTCGGCACCAGGAAACTCAACGGGTTTGCCCGCACCGCGTCCGCCAGCTCCTTGTGGTACTGCACCCGGGCGCGGGGCATCGACTCGAAGTTCACGTAGGTCGCGAGCGCCAAGCCGAGTCCGCCGAGCACGATGACGGGTCGCGCGATCCGCAGCAGGCTCAGGCCGGCCGCGCGCATCGCCGTGATTTCACTGTCGGCGGAAAGCCGCCCGAGCGTGAGCAGGACGCCCGTGAGCATGCCCATCGGGAGGGCATAGGTGATCACGAACGGCACGAGCAAGGCGAGTAACCGCACGAACGTGGTCAGCTCGAGCTGGCCGGCGAGCACGTAGCCCAGCAGATCCCTGATGGCATTCCCGAGCATCAGCACGAAGGCGAACATCCCCACCGCGGCGAGGCAGGTGAAGAGCACGCTTTTGAGAATGTGTCGGTCCAGAAGGGTCAACGCAGGGCTGAACCATGCGCGTTGAACGTCCCGAGTCCAGAGCCCAGCGTGAGGATGCGATTCAGGACGCGATGTGTAGGTGCGTCGCTTGACGACGCCCGGGCGCCGTCGAGCGGCGCCCCTACAAAACCGATCGCCTAAAACAAGCTCAGCTGCTCCCCCGGCTTGCGGAAATGCTCCGTCGCGAGCGTGAAGTGCTCCTGGTTCAGGCCGCATCGGCGCGCCGTGACGTCGAACAGGTTTCCGAGCTGCTCTGCGAAAATCCCGTCGCCCGTCATGCGCTTGCCCCATTCCGCGGTGTAGAGCTTGCCGCCCCGGAGCGTGCGCAGGCGATCGAGGATGCGCGCTTTTTTCGAGGCGGCGTGATCGTCGAGCCACTGGGTGAAAACTTCCTTCACCGCGAAGGGCAGTCGAAGCAGGACGTAGCCCGCCCGCTTCGCGCCCGCTTCCGCCGCAGCCTCGAGAATCGCCGGCAGCTCATGGTCGGTCAGCCCCGGGATAACGGGCGCCACCATGACGCCGACCGGGATGCCGGCGGCACTCAGCTCGCGAATCGCCCGCAATCGCGCGGCTGGTCGCGAGGCCCGTGGTTCCAATTTCCCGGCCAGATCCGAGTCGAGTGACGTCACGGAAACATGGACCCCGATGCACTGGTGCCTCGCCAACTCGGTGAGCACGTCGATATCCCGCGTCACGAGCGCGTTTTTGGTGATGATGAAAATCGGGTGCCGCAGCTCCGCGCAGACCTCGAGGCAGCCGCGCGTGAGCCGGAAGCGTTTCTCGGCGGGCTGGTAGCAGTCGGTGGCGCCGCTCATCGCAATCGGTTGCGCCTGCCACTTTTTTGCCGAAAGTTCGCGGCGCAGCAGTTCCGGACCCCGCAGCTTGACCATGATCTTCGTCTCGAAATCGAGCCCGCTGCTCCAGCCGAGGTATTCGTGATACGGCCGCGCGAAGCAATACGCGCACCCATGCTCGCAGCCGCGGTAACAGTTCAACCCGTAACTGAAGCCGACGTCGGGGCTGTCATTCTTCGTGAGCAGCGATTCGCTCGCATCATGGAAAAATTGCGTGCGCGGATGCGGTTGCTCTTCCGCCTCCCAGTCCGGGTCCGGCTCCACGTGGAGCCGCTCGAAACGATTCGGTGGGTTGATTTGCGAACCGCGTCCAACGAGCGGCGCCGGGGGCGGCAGGGCCGAAGTGTGCATCTGCACACGTTAGCAATAAACGTCGCGACGCCACCCTCAATTGCTTTCCTGACTCCATGTCGCTCGCCAAGGCCCTGCGGGCCAAGCCCATTGCACGGATAAAAGGCGGCGCGCCGCCGGAGGTCGGCGACGATCTGATCGCGGTGGAGGAGCCGCTCGAGATCCGGGTCGGCGGTCGCGCGGTGGCTGTGGTGATGCGCACACCGGGTCACGACCGTGAGCTCGCGGCCGGTTTTCTCGTGACCGAAGGAGTGGTGCGGGGGCGCGACGATGTGCTGGATATGGTGCGTTGCACCGATGCCAGCGCGGGCGGCGACGACGCCAACCGGGAAAACATCCTGGATGTGCTGCTCGCGCCCGGGGCAACCTTCGATCTCGCGCGGCTAAGCCGGAACGTGTTCACCTCGTCGAGCTGCGGGATTTGCAGCAAGGCGAGCATCGAGGCGTTGCACGTGGCCTTCCCGCACCCGGTGGCGCCGCTGGCACCGCGGCGCGAAGTATTGCTGGCCCTGCCGGATCAGTTGCGGACGGCGCAGACCGGCTTCGCCGCCACCGGCGGGCTGCACGCCTGCGCGCTCTTCGATGCGGCCGGTCGGCTCGAGGCGGTCTTCGAGGATGTGGGCCGGCACAACGCGCTCGACAAGCTGATCGGCCACGCGTTTTTCGCCTGCCGGCTGCCGCTCGCCGGGCGGATCCTGCTCCTCAGCGGACGGGTGTCGTTCGAGATGGTGCAAAAAGCGCGGGCGGCGGGCATTCCGTGCGTGGCGGCCATCTCGGCTCCGACCACGGCGGCGGTGGAACTCGCCGTGGCGGGCGGACAGACCTTGGTGGGATTCCTGCGGGGGGAGCGAATGAATGTTTACGCCGGCACCTTGGCGCTGTGAAAGTGTCCGACTCGATCCTTCCGAACCCGCCCTGCATGACATTCTCGATCTCCACGACCGCTGCCCTGAAATCCGCCCGCGCCTGGAGCCGGCGCGCAGCCGGCCCGCTGGTGCTGGCGGTGCTGTGTGGCAGCGGACTGGGGCTCGTTCGCGCGGCGGAGAGCGAGACGATGGCGGAGCGCAGTCTCCGGCGGATCGCGGATCGGCAGAAGACGTTGTTTGCCGAGGCGGCGAAACAGGGCGACAAGCTGGATGAGGAGGCGTTTCGCGCGCAGGTCCAGTCGGTCGCGCACGACTACGAGCTGCTCCTGCGCAACAACCCGAACTTTGCCGTGGGTTACGCGGCGTACGGCTACCTGCTGGGCAAGGTGGATATGCGCAAGGAATCGGCGGCGATGCTGCTGCGCGCCAACCAGCTCGATCCCGACATCGCGCTGGTGAAAAACCAGCTCGGCAACTACATGGCCGAGGAAGGCAAGCCGCTGCAGGCCGCACCGTATTTCATCGCCGCGATCAAGCTCGAGCCGAACGAACCGCTCTACCACTACCAGCTTGGCTCGGTGCTCGCGGAGGCGCGGGACGAGTTTCTCAAGGGCGGAGAGTGGACTCGCGCGAGTCTCGATGAAGCGCTGCTGGCCGCCTTCAAGCGCGCCGCCGAGCTGGCACCGGATCGTTTCGAGTTTGGCTACCGTTATGCGGAGGCATTCTACGATTTGGAGAAACCCGATTGGGACCTGGCGCTCAAGGCGTGGAGCGCGCTGGAGGAAAAGGCGCCCACGGCGATCGAGCGGCAGACGATGCGGCTCCACGCCGCGAATATCCTGATCAAGCAAAACCGGCCGGACCACGCCCGCGCGCTCATGGCGACGGTCGACGAACCGGGCTTGCAGGGGCAGAAGCAAAAGCTCGTTGCTCAACTCGCGGAAACCGCG
>JBKJRG010000195.1:0-13016 GCA_046594805.1 Opitutaceae bacterium
GCAGTACATTCTCGGTGAAACCGAGTTTGCCGGCCTCAAGCTCAAGGTCGATCGCCGCGCGCTGATTCCGCGGCCCGAAACGGAGCTGCTGGTCGAGCATGTGGTCGCGGCGTGCCCGGCACCGCCCGCGCGCGTGCTGGATTTGGGCACGGGCAGCGGTGCGATTGCGCTGGCGCTGGCGCGGGCGTTTCCGGAAGCGCGCGTGACCGCGACGGATATCAGCACCGACGCGCTGGCGCTGGCCGGGGAAAATGCCGCAGCCAATGCCCTGGCCGGGCAGGTGACGTTCCTGGAATCGAGCTGGTTCTCCGCGCTGCCCGCCGAAGAATTCGAACTGATCGTCTCGAATCCTCCTTACCTCTCCATGGAGGAGACGGCCCAAACGGCACCCGAGGTGCGTGGCTTCGAGCCGGCGCTGGCCCTGACCGCCGAGGGAAATGGCCTGGCCGCGCTCACGGAGATAATTCGCACGGCGCCCCGCTTCCTCATTCCTGGCGGGCTGCTGGCACTTGAAACCGGCATCGCCCAGCACGCCGAGTTGCTGGCGACGACGAAAGCCGCCGGCTTCTCGCAGGCGGAATCGCGCCCCGACCTCACCCAGCGCGATCGTTTCATCTTTGCGCGCAAGTAGGGTTGGATTGCCGTAGCCACAGGCCTCCGTGCCTGTGGTTCAGGACGAACCGCCACCGACCGGCAGGCCGGGACGCCTGCCGCTATTCACCCGCCCCGCGTCAGCGCCGTCAGCGGTGGCCGATTGGCAGCCCAGAGATCGCGGTTTCGGCCCAAGGCAATCGCGTCACTCACGACCCGGAGAGTTTCGCGCAGATGGACGTCCGCTTTGACATACGTTTCGTTTTCCTCGGTCTCGGCCTCGAGGTCATCCTCGTCGGTTTTTTCCGAATCCTTTTTTACGGCCTTGATCTTCGGGACGGGCGGCGGACCGAGATAAAACGGTTTGAAGGCGAAGTCGTTCTTCGCGAGGCGTTCCTTCTCGATTTTCATCTCCTTGCGAAACGCGTCATCGGCCGTTTTCTGGCGCTGGCGTTCCTCGAGGTTGATCGAGGTGAGTTTCTGTTCCTGCCGCGATTTGAACCACTCGACGTTTTTCCGGAGGAAGGCGAATTCCTCGAGCTTGGCCTGCCGTTCCAGGCTGGCCTGCTTCAGCGGGGTGACGACTTTCGGATCGAGCGGGCCACCATCGAAGCTGCTGGTCGGGATCTGGTCCCACACCAGTGCGCGCGGCAGGTCCCCCTCGCCAATGGGCAGGTAATCATTGATTGCCGGCAGGCTGATGTCGGGCACGACGCCCTTGAGCTGGGTCGACGCTCCGCTCGGCAGGTAATACTTTTGAATGGTGAACTTGGCCGCGCCGGTCTTGATCGGGGAAGTCGCCAGCGCGCGCGAGAGTTGCTTCATCTCCACCACCTGTTGCACCGAGCCTTTGCCGTGAGTCGAGCTGTCGCCGATGACGATGGCGCGACCATAATTCTGCAGGGCGCCCGCCACGATTTCAGAGGCGGAGGCGCTGAAGCGATCGACGAGGACGGCGAGCGGACCGTCGTACGCAATTTTAGGATTCGAGTCACGGTCCACCTGGACTTCGCCGTTGTAGCTCCGGACCTGGACCACGGGGCCCTGCTGGATGAACAACCCGGCGAGCTCAATTGCTTCGGTCAGGTAGCCGCCGCCGTTGTGTCGCAGGTCAAGGACGAGGCCCAGGATGCCTTCCTTCTTCAATTGTTCGATCAGCCGCGCGACGTCCTTGGCCGCGGTCGTCTTCTCCGCGTCGGTGTCGCCGTCATCGGAGGGGCCGTAGAAACCGGGGAGGGTGATGACACCGAGGGGCTGGGTCGTGCCGTCGCCCGTGGGCATTTGGAAAATTGCGGCGCGGGCGCGGGCGGAGTTGAGCTTGACCGTGTCGCGGGTGATGACGACCTGCCGCCGGGCCGAAGCGTCGGTGGCGTCGGCGGGCTGGACGGTGAGGTGAACCTGCGTGCCCTTCTGCCCGCGGATCATGTCGACGATTTTGCGCAGCTTCATCCCGATTATTTCCACCGGCTCGGCGCCCGTTTGGGCGACCGAGATGATCTTGTCGTTGGGCTTGAGGATCCGGCCAAGGTCGGCGGGCCCGCCGGGAACGATTTCCTTCACGGTGCACACGTCGTCCTCGAGCCCGAGCAGGGCGCCGATGCCGACGAGCTGCAGCTTCATCTGGATGCCAAAGTCCTCAAAGGTGGCCGCCGAAAAGTAAGTGGAATGCGGATCATAGAGCCGCGCGACGGTGGAGAGGAAAAGCTCGGCCAGGTCGGCGCCTTCGATTTCGCCGAGGTTTTTCAGCATCCGCTCGTAGCGTTTGCGCACGATGGTACGCGCTTCATCCACGGTTTTTTTGTTGAGCAGCTCCGCCACCATTTCGAATTTCAGCCGCTTGCGCCAGAGCTCGTCCGCGGCAGCCACGCTCGCCGGCCACTCGGACTTGGCCCGGTCGGCGCGGTAGGTTTCATTCGTGGTCAGATCGAAGTCCTTTTTCAGCTCGGCGAAGATCCACGCAATGCGGCTCTCGACCCGCTGCTGGTAAACCGCGAAGATCTCGTAGGCGCCGGCGGCCTCCAGGTTGCCGAGGAAAGCCAGGTTGTAGTACACCTTCTGGCCATAGTCCTCCATGAATTTGGTCTTGTCGGTGCCAAGGAAAAACAGGCGCTGGCCATCGAGGTCACCCATGTAATCGGGCACCACGCTGGCGTAATCCGAGCTGCGCACGTTGTCGTGATTGTAGTGCGCCTGCTCGAGCAGCTTGATCAGCGTGCTGGCTTCGGACTGCAGGGTCGACGAGGTGGTGAAAGGCTTGCGGTCAGCCCCGGCGGCGGTGCCGAGCGTGAGGACGGCGGCGAACCCCAAGGCGAGCCGTCGAATAAAACCAGGGACACGAATCATGTGAGTATAGAGGGATCGGGGGCGTGATTGTTCACGCAAAGGGATGAAGGGCGGGAATCAGCGACAAAAGGCGTGGGGGCGACGACGGGACGAACTCCCACGGAAGTCTAACGCCGGCTCAGCAGATCCTTGGCATCGTCGAGGCGACGCTTCTCCTCGGCCGTGAGGGCGCCGAAGCCATGGCTGTTTATTTTGTCGAGGATCCGGTCGACCTCGGCGCGGATGTCGGGCGAAGCGCCGGCGGCCACGGCGGGCAGGGGTGCAGGGGCCGGGGAGGGCTTGCGCCCACGCTTCAGCCAGCGGGGCAAATCGATTTCACCCGGGTTGTGGAGCGCCAGCCAGCTGGCTTCGTGGCAAAAGCGATAGTAAAGCCACCCGGCCAACATCGCGCCCAGATGGGCGGAGTGGGGTACGCCGGTCTGGAAATTTCCGCCCGGCAGCTCGCTGAAAGCGAAGCCCATCAACGACACGAACAGTACAATCCACGCGATGTACTTCGGCCGCGTCGTCACGGGAATGACGAAGAAAACGAGAAAGGAAATTTCCCGATTCGGAAACAGGCAGGCAAAGACCGCCAGGTAGCAAAGCAGGATTGACCCGCTGCCGACCACCACGCCACCCCGGTTGAAGTTAACTGCGAACCAGGCCAGTCCCGCGAGCATCACACCCCCGCCCGTCAGCCACGCCATCCGCCTTTCGCCCAAATGCTGGATCAGTTCCCGGCCGATGAAGTAGATGCTCAGCACCGAGAGCAGAAGGTGCAGAATGCCATCGTGCAGGAGCGGAAAGGTGAACAGGGTCCAGAGGTAGCCCTGCTTCACTGCCGCGGCCGACAGCGCGGTGAACTCCAGGAAAGCCGGACGCTGCAGCCAGACCGCGAAAATGTTCTGGACGACGAAGCCGGCGACGATCGCAGACAACATCCAGATGAGAAACGACGTCCGCTCCCGCTGGTAATCGTCGCGCAGGTAAGGCCGATCCGAAAGCATCAGCGGAACCGTAGTAGCGCGACCGGCAAACACAAGCCGGCTGCGTTGAAATCAGGACCGTTTTGCGAGGAGAAAGCGCACGGTTTAGTCCATGCCTTGGTGACCGCTTGACAGTGTCCGCGTTTGATCTCTTTGTGCCAGAAAACATGGCGAACAAAGCTGACAAATGGCCACCGAATGTCCCGGGTAAGTTCTTTGTCGATCAGCAATGCATCGACTGCGATCTTTGCCGGGAAACCGCGCCGTCGTTTTTCACGCGCCATGATGAAGGGGGTTACTCCTTCGTCCAGAAGCAGCCGACCGCGGAAGACGAAATCGCCCAGTGCATGGAGGCGCTCGAAGGCTGCCCCGTGGAAGCGATCGGCAATGATGGTGACGAATAAGACGGCCGCCTCTTAGGAATTTCCGCCCCGACGTGTAGCGCCGGGGCTTTTTCGTGCCTGGCGGTGTTGTTAAGCCTGAATCGCTGTCGCTGCGAACAGAGGCTTGTTTTTGGGACGCTCGCTGCTAGCGCTACCTTTCTGATGAAAGCCATGTCGCTCCGTATCGGTCTGGGTTTCCTGCTTTCCACCGTCCTTGCGGCGCAGGGCGTGGTGCAGTTGCCCGTGGTCGCGGTTTATTCGCCGCGCATCGCGAACCAGTCGCCCACCGCCACCTTTGCCATGCCGGTATCGGCGCTGCGCTACGAGCCCCGGGTGGATATTCACGGCCGGAACCTCGTGGAGGGCCAGGCTGATGTGACGATCCGGGGAGGCATCTTCGAGAGCACGGGCTTTCAAGTCGGCGCGAGCACCTTCCTCGATCCGCAAACCGGCCATTACCTGGCCGAAATTCCGATCGCCCCCGCGATGCTGGGGGCACCCGAAATTTTGACGGGGGCGCAATTATCCCCGGGCCCGCTCAACGCCACCGCTGGCGGCATCCGGCACGGCTGGCGCGAGATTCGGACGGCGGGGGCTGGCGCGGTGGCACTGGGCGAACACCGCATGCACCGGGAGGAATTTTATCAAGGCGTGGCCGGCCAACCGCGCACCGGGGGCCGGCGGCTGGCGGCCGATGTCGCCGTGGCTCACTCCGAGTCCGACGGTGCGATCCCGTTTGGCGAACATCGCTTTGACCGCGTCAACGCCCGAGTGCAACTGGCCGGCCCCGCGACACAAACGGACCTGTTCGCCGGGTATCAGGCGAAATTCTTCGGGTGGCCGAACCTCTACACGCCTTTCAATTCGAAAGAGACGGAGAATCTTCAGACGGTGCTGTTCGCGCTCAATCACCGGGCGCAGTTTGCCGCGGGAGAATTTCTGGAGGCGGGCGTCTATCATCGTCGCAACAAGGATGACTATGCGTTCAACCGTTTCGCCCCCGTTGGGCCGGTGCATCCGTTCCAACATACCACGTGGGTCTCCGGCGGCGCCGTGAACGGTCGCCGCGCGACTGGCGGGTTGCACTTGAACTTCGGAGCGGAAGTCGTGGCGGACGAATTGAAGTCCACCTCATTGACCGCCGGCCGTTTTCGCACGCGCACTTTGGTGAAAGCGACACTCGTTCCCGAGAAAACCTGGACCTTGGACGACGCGAGTCGAGTCACCGTGAAGGCCGGCGCGACCTTTGGGGACACGAACCGTGATTCGTCCGTCGTGTCACCCGTGTTCGAAGTGTCGCACGAGACGGCGGGCCCCGCGCGGCGACGCGGGTATTTTAGTTATAGCGAAGCCACGCAGGTGCCGACTTACACGGCGCTGAATTCGAGCGCGACCGCGGGCCTCTTTCGCGGCAACCCAAGGCTCGGACGCACCACCAGCCGAAACATCGAAGCGGGCGTGTCGGGTACGCTGGCAGGATGGACGACCCAAGGCGCGGCTTTTTGGCGGCGGGACGACGCGCTGGTGGATTGGACCTTTCGCCGGGGCGTCACCGCGCGCGCGGCGAACGCCGTGGATATCGACGTCGCGGGCGTGGAAGCCCTCGGCCGCCACACTTGGAGCGGGGGTGAAGTCGTGTTGGGCTACACCTGGCTGGCCAAAGACGCCGACTACCGGGGAGCGGTGGTGGATGGGAGCTTTTATGCCCTCAACTATGCGCGGCATCGCCTGACCGCCGCCCTCACGCTCCGACTGGGTCATGGGTTCGAACTGCGGCTCGACAACGTCGCGCGGATTCAGGCGGACAATCCCCTCCGCATGATCGGCGGCACGCGCGCGCTGACGACAACGGTCGGACTCGCCTTCCGCCCACCGGTCCTCCGTGGCCTGGAGTTTTCGCTGCAGGTGGACAATGCGTGGGACACGGATTTTCAGGACGTGCCGGCCGTCCCGGCATCGCCGCGCCAGTTTTCCGCGGGAGTCGGTTTCGCCTGGTAGTGTTTGCCGTTTGACGAAAAGCGCGCGGCAGCTCGTCTTGGCGGGTCATGCCGGTGAACCCCTTTCTTGATCCCTCCTTTCACATCCGCTGGTCCGGGCTCACACCGGAAGCGGTCGTCCCTGGCATCGAGGCGGCGCTGATCCGTGCGCGGGCGGCAATCGACGCGATTGTTGCGCGTGACCTGGGGGCACTCAGCTTCGACGACACGTTTCTGGCGCTCGAGAGCGCGACCGAGGAACTTACGGTTGCCTGGGGAAAAGTGACACATCTGCAATCGGTCGCAGACGCGCCCGCCTTGCGCGAAGCCCACAATGCGATGCTGCCGAAAGTCTCGGCATTCTATGCGAGCATCCCGCTCAATGCCGCGCTCTGGCTGCGGCTCAAGGCCTTCGCCGCATCGCCTGCGGCCGCGAGTATTTCCGGGGTCAAGCGCCGTTTCCTCGAGGAGACGGTGAAGGATTTTCGCCAGGCCGGAGCGGATTTGCCCGAAGGCCAGCGGAACCGGCTGGAATCGCTCCAGAGTGAGCTGGCGCAGCTGACCCAGAAGTATTCGGAGAACGTCCTCGATGCCACGAACGCCTGGCAGTTGATCGTGACGGAGGAGCCGCGGCTGGCGGGCCTTCCCGCGCACGCGAAGGCAGCGGCCCGACGCAGTGCGGAAAGCAAGGATCTGACCGGCTGGCGTTTCACGCTGCATGGGCCATCGCAGGAACCGTTCATGACGTATCTGGAGGATGCGTCCCTGCGACAGGTGATGTGGACTGCGGCCGCGGCGCTCGGCGCGCACGCCCCCCACGACAACACTGCCCTGCTGGAACGAATCCTGACCCTGCGGGCGGAAAAGGCGGCGTTGCTGGGCAAGCCCCATTTTGCGGATCTGGTACTCGAGCGACGAATGGCAAAATCGGGGGCGCGAGCTTTGGCGTTCATGGAGGATTTGGAACGGCGTGCGGCCGGCGCGTTTGCGCGGGAGTGCCGTGAGTTGGAGGAATTCAAGGCGCAGCAAACGGCGCAGCCAATTGGCCGGCTGGCGCCGTGGGAAATTGGCTTTTGGGCCGAGCGACTGCGGCAGGCGCGCTACACGTTCGACGAGGAGGCGCTTCGCCCGTACTTCCCGATGAACCGGGTGATTGCGGGCCTCTACGAGCTGGTCGGGCGGGTTTTCCAATTACGGGTCGTGGAACGGGCGACCCACTCGGCGAACCCCGGAACGGCGGACGCCATGGAGACCTGGCATCCGGAAGTGAAATGTTATGACTTGTCCGATCGAGCGGACCGCTTGCTGGGATCGTTTTATGCCGACTGGCATCCGCGCGAATCCAAGCGCGGCGGCGCGTGGATGAACTACCTGATCACCGGCGGCCCGCAACCGGACGGCCAGCGGGCGCCGCACCTGGGTCTAATCTGCGGCAACATGACTCCACCGGCGGATGGCCGGCCGGCCTTGCTCACGCATCGCGAGGTCGAGACGATTTTCCACGAGTTCGGACACCTGCTGCATCATCTCCTGGGCGAGGTGGAAATCAAATCGCTCAATGGCGTGAACGTCGCGTGGGATTTCGTGGAACTCCCTTCGCAAATCATGGAGAACTGGTGCTGGGAGCGGGAGAGCCTCGATCTTTTTGCGCGGCATCATGTGACGGGAGCGCCGATTCCGGAAGAACTGTTCCGGAAAATGACCGCGGCAAAAAACTTTCGGTCGGCCTGCGTCACCATGCGCCAAGTGGCCTTCGCGAAGATGGACCTGGCGCTGCATATGCGGACGGCAGAGTTCGTCGGCGGCGGAGATCTGGAGCCGAAGGTCCGCACCGCCATCGCCAACTGCCTCATTCCCACCCAGCCGCCTGCGCCCACCATCGTCAAGCGGTTCACCCATGTGTTCAGCGATCCGATTGGTTATGCGGCCGGGTATTATTCCTACAAATGGGCCGAGGTGCTGGATGCGGACGCTTTCACGCGCTTTCGGCGGGAGGGGATTTTCAATCCGACAGTAGGCGCGGAGTTTGTCGACACAGTGCTTAGCCGCGGTAATTCGGCCGATCCGGCGGAACTGTATCGCGCTTTTATGGGTCGAGACCCCGATCTCAACGCGCTCCTTCGGCGAAGCGGCCTGGCGCCGGCGGCGTGAAGCGGCGCGCGCGGTCTGTCTGATCGCCTCATGCGCCGTCGCCTGCTTCTAGTTTTTGCCGCGCTGGTCGCGGTTTTTGTCGTTGGAATTCTTGCCGCACCATTCTGGTTCGGCGCTGCGCTGCATGGAGCGGGAAAATCGCGTGGGTTGACGTTCGCGAGCTACGAGCGGCTCGGTTACGGACGGTTTGCGCTGCACCAGGTTGAGTATCGCCGCGCCACCGTGGGCGTGACGGCGCGCCGGGTGGAAGTCGACACCCCCGTCCTCTGGCTCTGGCGCCACTGGCGCGCGACCGCTTCGCTGGTTACCATTGGGGAATGGGAGGTGGTCGTCAGCAAACGACCCGCGGACGCTCCACCGCCCCCGAAAACCGACTCAGGCTGGGTGCCCCTGCAACAGATTCTCGGCCGCGTTGGCGCGGGCCTGGATCGCTGGTTGTCGCGGGCAACGACGGGGGCGGGCGTCGTGCGTTGGCCCGGCGGGGAGATTTCCCTGCGTTCCGCGGAGTGGTCCCCCCGGCAGCTGGCGGTGCAGGAGCTGGAATTCCGCACTTTGAAGGCACGCGGGACGCTGACGTTTGCTGGCGCGGATTACGAAGGAATGAAACTGGCGCTCCGCTCCATGGACGATGAAAGCGGGCTCGCTCTCGAGAGTCAGGGTCCAAAGGTGCACGGCACTGTGACCTGGTGGCAGCAGCCCCTGCAATTCGACGCGACCTTTGCGCGCCAGGGCTGGTTGCCGACGGAAGCGTCGCTGCTCACGGACGCATGGACATTACCCGGCTCCCGCCTCAAGTTGGATACTCTCTACCGTACCGTCAGCGGTCGCGGCCGGGTTGATTGGGGACGCGACCGTTTCGTAATCGATGTGTCCGCCCGCGGAGAACCAATGACAGGGCAAAAGGCGCCACCCCTGGAGCTGAACCTGCAGGGCAACGGAGACGCCACGGCTTTTAACGTCGTAGCCGTGGACGCCACCTTGCCGGGAATCACCGCAAAACTGACGGAGCCGGTGACGGTGGAACGCTCAGGGCGTATCCGCGAAAGCGCGGCGCGCTTCGCCCTGCAAGCGGATCTGACGAAGCAGCCCTGGTTCGAAGCCACCGGCGTAATCGACGGGGAGGCGCGGCTCGTGTCCGCGCTCAATGCCAACCCGCGCGTGGAATTCCAATTGCAGGCGCGCGATCTCGCGGCGCAGGAGCTGGCGATTACTTCGATCACGACTACGGGCGAATTCGAATGGCCCCGGGTGCGGATCGCCGCCGGACAACTGGTGGGAGGGGACGGCGAAAAGCTCGAGTTCAAGGGCGGTTGGGATTTCCGGGCGAAGGAGATCATCGAGGCGTTCGTTGACGGCCAAGTACGTCGCCGTTCCCTGGCGCGCTGGCTGCCGGCACAACCGGAGTTCGACGCCGTGACACTGCACGCCGAGGCCCGCGGCCCCCTGGCCACGGCCGATCATTCCGGCAAGGCCCACGCGGACGGGGTCAAGTTCACCGGGGTAAATGCCGCCGGTGTGAACCTCGAGTGGCGCGGACGTGGTGCAGCGATGGAGTCGTTCACCATTCGCGCCCAGGCTGGCGCCACCACCGTGCAAGCTGGCGGGACGGTGGATCGTGATGGTGTCGTGTTGCAGGCGTTGGATTTGAACCGCACCGACGTTTCAATCCTCCGTCTCACCGGCCCGGCGACGGTGCGCTGGCGGCCGGCGTTGCAGGTGGAGGAACTCCATCTCGCCGGACCCGAGGGCAGCATTGATGCCGGGCTGACTTGGGCGGAAGCCGGCCGCATTGACCTCGCGGCGCGCAATTTCTCCTCGCAGTGGCTGTCCGATTTGATCCCGTCGAGCGGACCCGCCTGGCGGCTCAACCTTCTGGCGCTCACCGGCCGCTGGAACGGCGGGCCGATGAACTTCTCCGTCACCGCCGGCGCCACGGTGGATCTCGGGGATAACCACCTCGCCGCCGTCAATGTGGCGGCCCGCGGGGACGGCGATGGCCTGCGGATCGATGCGCTGCGCGCGACGGAAAGCGAGGCGACGGTGGTCAATGCGACGGGAGTCATCCCCGTGGTCCTGCACCCGCGGAGCACGCCCTTCCTGCGCATCGATCCGGCCGGGAAGCTGCAACTCGATGCGAGTGCGGCCCCGAACGCGAAATTCTGGCAGCAGCTTGCGACGGCGACGGGCTTGGAATTGAAGGCGCCCGATGCCCACCTCGAGGTCACCGGGACCTGGCAGCGTCCCCTCGGCAACGTCAAGTTGAAGGCGGAGCGCGTGGCGATCGATGCGAAGCGTTTCAAGCGGGAGTTTCCGGCGATCGAGGCGCTCGAGGTGCAGGTGACGGGCGATCGGGCGGGTCTCTCGCTGAGCACCTTCACGATGAACGTGGAGGGCCAGGCGGTGCGCGCCCGCGGCCGATTGCCGGTGCCCGAGGACAAGTGGGTCGAAATGTTCAAGCAACCGCTGGCCTGGGCCCAGCGCGGCGCCGACGTCCGGCTCGAGATTCCGGACGCCGAGGTGGCGGTGTTTGCGCGTTTTTTGCCCGCGGTGCTCGCCGCGAAGGGCCGACTGCAACTGGATATCGGATACAAGGACGGCGGCTTGGATGGGTTTGTGCGCCTGCGCGACGCCGCTTCCCGTCCGCTGGGCCCTTTGGGCGTCCTGCAGGAGGTCAGCGCCGACCTCGCCCTGGCGGGCCGGAAGCTGGAGTTGCGCCACGTCAGCGCCAAGTCCGGCGGGCAGCCGGTGACCCTGACGGGCACGGTGGAACTGCCGGCCGGCGGGACGCCCCGGTATGATGTCGTGCTCCGCGGGGAGAATCTGCCCTTCGTGCGCCAGACCGGCCTGCTGCTGCGGGGGGATATCGATTTGAAACTGCAGACCACCGCGGACACGAAAGGCGCGCGGATCAGCGGGGTGGTGCGGCTGCGAGACAGCCTGTTCCTGCAGGACGTGCGCGCCTTCCTGCCCCGGGGCGGCGGGGGAGGCGGAACGAGGCGGCCGCCGTATTTCGAGGTGGATACGCCGCCGATGAACCTTTGGACTCTGGCGGTGGAGGTCACCGGCGAACGCTTCCTGCGGCTGCGCACCCCGGTTTTCAGCGGTGTCGCCTCGGCCCGCTTCCGGCTGGGCGGCACGCTCGGCGAGCCCCGGGCCATCGGCGAGGTGGCGATCGACGAGGGCCAAATCCGGATGCCGTTCGCGAGCTTCCAAGTGCGCCAGGGTTTCGTCCGCCTGACCGAGGCGAACCCTTACGAGCCCGCGATCTATTTGCGCGGGACGGGGCGGCGGCTCGGTTACGACCTCGCGATGGAGCTCGAAGGCACCGGGGCGTCGCCCAACCTGACTTTCAGCTCGAGCCCGGCGCTCGATTCCGAGCAGGTGCTGCTGATGGTGATGACGGGCGCGGCGCCCCGAAACGAGATTTCGAATACGAGCACGCAGCGGGTGGCCCAGATCGGCGCCTACCTGGGCCAGACGCTGCTCGGCAGCTTCGGGAGCGAGGCGGCCGACGCCGACAAGCTCAGCATCGCGGCCGGCGAAAAGATTTCGCGCGGCGGCAAGGAGACGTACGACATCGAGTACAAGCTCTCCGACCGGTGGGCGGTGTCCGGCGAGTACAACGAGTTCGACGAGTTCAATGCCGGGTTGAAATGGCGGGCCTTCCCGCGTGCGACGGAAGAAGAAAAGCGTAAAAAGGCCGAGACCGGGCATGCGCGGAAATAAGGCACGCATCCTCTGGATCTGCGGCTGGCTGGCGACGCTGGCGGCGCCGCTCCCGGCTGCGCGAGTGGGTGTCGACGGTGCGGGCCCGCTGCGGGACCGGGATCTCCGGCGGGCGCTGGAGCGGTTGCTCGAGACCGGGGAGCGCCCGACGCTGGATGCCAATGCGATCGAGGATGCCGCGGTGATATTGGTCTCGGCCGTCGCAGAGGCGGGCTTCAAATCGCCCGACCTGGAAATCGAGACGACGCGGGCGGACGGGACCAAGCACCAGTTCGTCTTCGATCCCACTTTTGCCAAACCGCTGCCCAGGCCGCTCGAGGCGGAGCGCGTGCTGTTTCGCGTCAAGCGGGGCACCCGGTCACACGTCGGCGCGGTGGAAGTGGTGGGGCTCACCGTTCTCCCGTTGAAGCAGGCGCGGGGATATTTTCGCAACGAGAGCACGTTGCTGGCCTCCGCGCGCACGAACGCTTACGCGCCGTCCCGCGTGAATCGCGGCATCGACGCCCTCCTCGGCGAGCTGCGCCAGCGGGGCTTTGCCGAGGCGCAGGTCCGCGCGCAAATTGCCTCCGAAACCAAAGGGGCGATCACCCTGCGCGTGGAGGTGAAAGAGGGTGCGCGGTGGGAAGTGGCTGGGGTGGCGTTGCAGCACGACGATGCCGCCCCCCCGACGCTGCCCAAGTCCGAGGACTGGATCGGCAAACCCTGGTCCCAGACGCTGGAACAGGATCTGCGGGAAGCGGTGCGGCACGCCTATTATCGCGAGGGGCATCCTGACGTCGGAGTGCACATCGAGGCGGAGGCGAAGCCGGTGGCGGGCGACCCGCGCCGGAAAGAGGCGGCCGTGGTGGTGACGATTGTGCCGGGGCCGCGGGTGGTGG
>JBKJRG010000522.1:0-2505 GCA_046594805.1 Opitutaceae bacterium
CTGCGCTTAGAAAGCAAATTGCCGAGATGGAGACCGGTCGACCAAAAGCACCGACAGCTCGACAGTCCTCGAAGTGGCACTGGCCATCCTCTTGGCGTGGCCCGTGGCTCCAAGGCGGAGCACCCGGGTTAGGAAAGAGAGCTTGAAGATGTAAAATCGGCCCGGTTGAACAAGCCCGTTCCGAGTGACGGGGGCAGGTGGAGTCCGCTTTATGCGGATTGTATTTTCGGGCGGTCGGGGTCGGCGCGGCGGTCGGGCCAGTCTGGCCGCGGTTCCCCGCCGGGCGGTACGAGGCTGCTGCGCTTAGGCACTGCGCCGGACGACTTCGCCATCGCCACGCCGCGGGCGCGTAATTGTTTGTCGGTGACACCGGCGACGCTTCGCCCGGCGCCCGCCGGTGGGCGGGCGCGCCGAAGTGGAGCGTGGCAGGGGTGGGCGTTCATCGGGCACAGGCCGAGGGGGTCAGGCTGAAACCTGCGACTAAATGACCGGCGGTCCCCGCGGATCCCGCGTTCCGCGGACCTGACGGTTTCACTTTTCGGCCTGACTCCGTCCGATCGCACGCGGTGCTCGACGCCGGTGCCGGCAATGTCGCGGATGACAGTACCCGGGCCCGGGCGACGCGGCTGCACGCGGAGCTGGCCGCCGCGTTGGCGCGGTTGCGGCTTTGCCGCGCGGTCGAATCACTTCTGCTTGAGGTGGGTGTCGAACCACGCGAGGGCTTCGCCCTGAATCTCCGCATCGTAACAATGCTCCTTGGGCGGCGCATAATCGCGAAAGCGCCCTGCGTAACCGGCCCAGGCATACGCTTCGGCGATCAGGCGCGCGCCCTCCCGCTGGCCGAGCGGTGGGAAAAGCGTGTCTTTCGTGCCGCTCACCACCATCACCGCGTTGGGCGCCGCCATCGCGATCAAATCAGGGATGTCGATTCGATTCCACACCCCGGGCAAAAGGCAGAAGGTGCCGACGGCGCCGGAGAGGTTGTAGGTTTGCTGGGTATCGCCCGTCGTCATCCAGCCAACGGATACGGCCGCTTTGATTCTAGGGTCGAGTGCGGCCAGAATGTTTGTGCGCCAGCCACCGCCGGAAAGCCCGGTGCAGCCAATGCGCTCCGGATCCACCTCGCTGCGCGAGAGCAGATAGTCAACGCAGCGACTGTCGTCACCGTAGTTTACCCCCGCCCAGGTCGTTCCGGCCCAGTTCAGTTCGCGCACTCCCAGATAAAGTTGTGCCGCGGCGAGGCTCTCGTAGCGCTTGAGGGTCTCTTCATCGAGGGTGGCCGGATCATACGACGCCGGCAGGCCGCCGAGACCACGCGGCGCGCGTCGGCCGAAGTGAAAGGCGTCGATCACGATGACGGCATATCCCTGCGAGGCGTACCAGTCCGCCAGCGCTCGTCCGCTCGTGTATCTGGCGCGGTGGCTGATGATGATCGGATGCACCGCTTCGCCCGAGACGCGGTCCGCCCCAAAAAGCATCGGTCCGCCCCATTCGTGAAAGACGACCAAAGCGGGGGCGGGCAGCGGGACATTCTTGGGGACGTAAAAGTAACCGGGGACCCGGAACCACGGCGTGGTGTTGAACTCGATCGTTTCACGAACGAAGGAATCGGTTTCCCATCGTGCGGTGGTGACGGACTTCAGTTCGAGTTTCCCGGTATCATAGTGCAGGCCCTCCGCCAGCAGCGCCCGGGCCTGACGCGCCCATTCGTCGTACTTCGCGGTCGGATGCTGGCGGCGCCATTCCGCCGCGCTCAAATCCAGCGGTCGATGAGCCCGCAGGGTCTGGAGGGTCGCTTCCAGGGAGCCATAGTTGCCGCGCGGTGCCCTTCCGAGATCCTCAAGGCGGGGCGAAGCCCGCGGCGTTTCGAGCACCTGCGCGGAATTGGGATACGCCGAGCGCGCGTCAGAACCAAAAGCGCCGGTCGCGACCGCGGGCAGAGCCAGCAGGAGAACGAGGCGGCGAGTTCCGATTCCCCGCGGGCCCGGACCGGCGAAGCGCACGGCCGTGGCTAACAAGCGACAGATGGAGGAAAGACAGGGTGACATGGTGGGTCCAGGGATGCTTATGACTATTCACTGCAACTTTCGCCGCGACGATTTGTCTGGCCACAAAAAGGCACAAAAAGGATCCGTCCTGCCGGCGAGAATCGGCCCCGCGATGGTGAGTGCTCCCGGCCCGCGGCCTCGCGCGGTCGTGACGGTCGGGAGCCGAAGCGGGAGGCGTCAGAACTCACCGCGCATCCCGATCGTCCAAAGCGCACCGTAGTTCCGATGGTCCGTGATCATCCGGTTGCTCCCCTCGGATTGGGCAAAGCTGGCCTGCGACCGGTTGAAGACGTTCCGGCCCGAGGCGAAGACAGTCCCATACTTGGGAAACCGATACGAGAACTGCACGTCATGGCCCAACCGGTCGGGAATGTGGGTTTTCCAGCCACTCGCCGGCACGGCCCCGTTGCGATACGCCGGCACGTAGACGACATTCCACCGGAACGACAATCCGCGG
>JBKJRG010000606.1:0-3790 GCA_046594805.1 Opitutaceae bacterium
ACGGGCCAGCGGGCGGCGAAGTGACGCGCAGGCGAAAATTTATTTGTCCGGCGCCGCGCTGACCCACCGCACGGCGTTGGCGACGATGCGGCGAAAGGCGGGCTGCTCGACGTCGTAGGCGTAGCCGAGCGCGAGGTGGACGAGGCGCGCGCCGCGATGGGTGCGGGTCCAGGCGACGGGGGTGACGCCCTTTGGAGTTTCGCCTTCGAGGAGTACGGTCACATTCTCGGCGACGGGGCCGAAGCGGTAGAGATCGCAACGCGTCGTGAAGCTTTCGCCGCCCGTCCAGATGGCGTGGGGCTTGAAGGTGAGTTTTTCGGCGTTGCCGAAATTACCGCCCTGCGGTCCGCCGTATTTCGCGCCCAGCACCTCGGTGTCGAAGTCGGGCCAGTTTTCCCATGCGTGGCTGGTGGAGCGCAGCGCGACGAAGCCCCGGCCAGAGGAAAAAAATTGTTGGAGCACGGCGAGGTTCGCGGCGTTCGGCGTCTTGCGGCGCACGAAAAAGATCGCGACCTCCGCGGCGAGCAGCCGTTCGATATTGGGAAAGCCCGCGCTCGCCGCGTCCCACGTGAGCAGCGTGCACGTCATGCCGTGATCGTTTTCGAGGTAGCGTGCGAGTTCGGCGAGCGTGCGGTCGGTGTGGTAAGGCGCGGAGTCGTTGGCGCCGGAGACGAGGCAGACGCGAAGGGGCGACGTGGCGGCAGAAGCGAGCGACGTCAGGGCAAACGCGATGACTCCCAACGCGAGCCAGCGGACGAACTCAAGGCCGCGGGAGGCGCGGTCCGCTGATTCGATCGAGCGTCGGGGTGAGGTGCGGCTGGCGAGGTTCATTTGAGCAGAGGGGAGCGCAGACGGGTGGGGCAATTTCGCGGCGCTGATGCGCGCGCGGGGTTTCATCCCTTCTTCGGCCAGGGCTTCGCGGTAGCAAGAGCGATCATGAAAAGCATCCGCGAAAATCAGCCTGGCCATTCCGTCCGGAGTCGCACCCTACGCCGAAGTTTGCCAACGGTGCGCCCGCGGGCGTCGTCAAGCGACGCCCCTAACAACCGGCGCCGCTCCACCTGGAGATCTCAACGTCCCCGCCGGATGCTCGTCGTGAGGGAGACGGGCCGCGGATTGCGGGCGAGGTGCTTGAGCAGCGAGCGCGCCGGGCAGAGGTAAAGCATGGTGGTCCCGTTTTGATCCTCGACGCCCTGCAACATGCCGATGACGCGGCCGGTCGCGGCATTCAGGACGGGGCTGCCGCTCTGCGACTGGATGGTAATCGGGTCCGAAAGCCGAACCTGTATCCAGTAACCGGCGTCTTCCACCACGGTGGCATCGATCCAGGCATGGCCGCTGGCCGCATCGCGGCTCTTGTTGGGAAACCACAGCCGGGTGCCGGGTTCGTAGCGTGCGACCTGTTCCAGTTGCAGCGGGGTGGTTGCGGCCGGAAGTTGCGGGCAGGGCAGGAGCAAAAAGTCATCCGCGACATCGCGCATCCGGTTGATGGCGGTCCGCGTGGGCCGGCCCAGGCTGGAGCGGAACGTCGCGACCGGCGATTCCGTAGGCACATCGAGCCAGGTGGCGCCCTGCAGGCCGCCAGCGTCGAAATTTAGGAAATGGATGCTGGTGACGCCGAAGTATCTCCCGTTGTGCTCGATCAAGTAGCCGGTGCCCTGGAAGGTCGTGTCGGAATTCCCCCACTGGAGCTGCGGCTGGAAGAGGATCCGGCCGTCGGGTTTGAAGACGAATTCCGCCCGCAGCAGCGCCGCGCCGAGGAGGAAGGCGAGGAAGAGGCGGGCCAAGGGCATACGACTGCGACGATCAAAAAACGCCCGATGTTCCGCGTCACCGCAAAAAAAGAACCCACAAGGGTACACGCATCGAGAGACCCACGCCACTTGCCACTTCAAATCAGGCCCAGCTTCATCTTTCCCTCTTCGGAAATCATCTGCTGATTCCACGGTGGCTCCCACGTGATGCGGACATCGGCGTCGCTCACGCCGGGCACGAGGAGAATCTTTCCTTTGGCATCTTCCGCGATCGCCGGGCCCATGCCGCAGCCGGGCGCGGTGAGCGTCATGGCGACGACCACGCGATATCCCGGCTCGGGCGTGGTGACCTTTTCCACCTCCATCGAGTAGACCAGACCGAGGTCGACGATGTTGACGGGGATTTCCGGATCGAACACCTGGCGCAACTGCGCCCAAATCGCTTCCGGGTCGGGCGCGCCGTCAGCCAAGGTCGCAGCCTGGACAGAGGTATCCTTCACTTCCTCGCCGATTGCATCGGCATCGACCCCATCGATCCGGAAGAGGCCGAAGTCGGTCTGCACGGTGTAACTCCCGCCCAGGGTCTGGTGGATAAAAACTTTCGAGGCCGCGGCCAGCGTCTGCTTGTCGCCCGACGGGATCTGCGTGGCGATGACCTCGCGGGTCAGGTTGCGTTCGCGATTCATTACTTCTTGAATTGAGATTGAATGAGAATACGCAGGGCGTCGTGGAGCGGTTCGCTTTCGAGGCGGTTGAGCACTTCCTCGAAGAAGCCGAACGTCAGCAGCTCGTCGGCCTGCTCCTTCGCGATGCCGCGGGACTGCAGGTAAAATTCCTGCTCGGGATCGATCCGGCTGCTGGTGGCGCCGTGAGTGCACCGCACGTCATTCGCCTGAATCTCGAGGCCGGGCAGCGAACTCGCCTCGGCTTCCTCGCTCAGCATCAAGTTGCGATTGCTCTGGTAGGCGTCGGTTTTCTGGGCGTCGGGATCCACGACGATCAGCCCGGAGAAAATTGTCCGCGCCTGATCGCGCAGCGCGTTCTTGTAGAGCAGATCGGATTTCGTGTTCGGTGCCTGGTGAATCTGCAGCGTGCGCTGATCGAATTCTCGCGCGCCATCGGCCACCGTCAGCGCCAGCATCTCGGAGAAGGCGCCCGGTGCCTGTAACTGGGAAAGCGACTCGTGGCGCGCCTGGCGGCCGCCGACGTGCAGGTTGAGCGACTGCACCCGGGCGTCGCGACGGACGACGGTGGAGTTGAACTGAAAAGACTGCGTCGTCCGGGACCACACCTGCGCCGCGACGTAGGTCAACTGGGCGCCATGGCCGGCGTAGAGATCGTTCGCCCCGCAGGCGAAATGGGGGCCGGCGTCGGCGGACACGAAGTAATCCACGACCGTGGCCTTGGAGTTTTCTTCCGCGATCACGAGCGTGTGCGGGAAAACCGCCGCTCCGGGCCCGACTGCGCCGTGGGTCACCACGATGGGCGACGCGAGGGTCACGCCACGCGGGATGTAGATGAAAGCGCCGTCGCGCAGGAACGCGGTGTGCAGCGCGGCGAACTTGTCCGAGCCGAGCTTTTGCGGCTGCGCCATGAAGTGCGCCCGCAGGAGGTCGGCATGCTTTTCCGCAGCCTCCGCAAGGGTGGTCACGATCACGCCGGGGGGCAGGGCGGCACGTTCCCGCTCATCGCTGTGAATGGCGAGGTTGTTTATGAAAGTAATGGCCGCGGCCGAGGCAATGGGCAGGAGGGGCAGTTCGGCGAGCTCGGCCGGGCACAAAGCGAAGCCGTCGAGCGAGAGGGTGCCTAGGTTGCTAAAACGCCATGACTCGTCGGTGCGCTTCGGGAGGCGCATGGTCGCGAACTTTTCATACGCCGCGCGCTTGCGTTCGAGCCACCAGGCCGGCGCGGCCGCCTGGCTGGCGAGGACAGACGCGAAGATATCCGGCGTGAAGGAGCCGAGAAGGGAGTTGGCCGCAACAGGAGCAGGGCTTGAATGCATCTCAGGAATCTTTCTCGTTCTCTTACTCTTACTC
>JBKJRG010000774.1:0-3105 GCA_046594805.1 Opitutaceae bacterium
CGGATCCGCCGGCCGGTCGCGGAGCAGGAAGGCCAGCACGATGGCATAGGCGATGCCGCCGAGGCCAAAGAGCTGAAAAGCGAATTTCCAGCCATGGCCTTCCGCGAGAAATCCGCCGAGGCCGCCGAGGCCCGAGCCGACCATCACGCCGCTGAGGTGAATGCCATTCGCCAGCGAGCGGGTTTTGTTGCGGTGATAATCGACAATCATCGCCCCGGCCGCCGGGAAGTAGCACGCTTCGCTCACCCCCATCAGGATCCGTGAGGCCAGCAGTTCGCCCAGCGTTGTGGCGTAGGCTGTCAGCCACGTGACGGCGGACCAGGCGAGGAGCGAGAAGATGATGATCCGGCTCCGGTTGTATCGGTCGGCGAGAAATCCCCCGAATGGACTGAGCACCGCGTACATCAACAGAAACGAGGTGGTGAGCAGGCCGAACTGGGCATCGGTCATCGGGATCGCCGCCTTGATCGAGCCGCGCATCGTGATGATCATTACGCGGTCGAGATAGTTGAGGCACCCGACCACCCACAGCAGCGCCACGATCAGCCAGGCTCGGTTCGGTAGCGGATCGGAGTCCGTGGTCATGCGCGCCGGGTTCCCGCGTGAGTACGGCCGCCTATCGACCCCAACTCAACTGCGGCCGGATGAACGGCAGCAGCGCGCCGCGGGCCCGGCTGTCCGGAGCCGCCAGGGCACGCAGGGGAAGAGGTTCACGGCTGCGCGCAACGAACGCGTGAACCAATTGAAGAGTGTTCGCTTGCAAATCTGTATACAAATGCATTTCGTAGTTGTGTGAAGAAAGTCAACTCTGATGTCGCCTACGATTACATCCGGAAGAGGATTTTGAACGGCGAATATCCTCCGGGCTACGCTTTAATGACCGAGGTCCTCTCGGGGGAGATCGGCGTGAGCCGGACGCCAGTGCGGGAGGCGTTGCACAAGCTGAAGGCCGACGGTTTGGTCATCATCCGGGCCCGGCTCGGGGCGAGCGTGAAGAAGATGGATGAGAAGGAATTCCGGGAGATGTGCGACATGCGCCTGGCGCTCGAGGGTCACGCGACGGGCCTGGCAGCGCTCAACCACAGTCAGGCTGATCTGCGCGAGATCAAGTTTGCGCTCGAGGCGATGCGAGGGCTGACCGAGCGCATTTTCGCGGCGGAACAAGAGTCCCCTCTGATCGACGAGATGGTGCGAGAGGACGTGCGTTTCCACATCGCGATCATGACGGCCGCCAAGAACGATCTGATGAAAAGCGAGATCCTGCGACTGCACCTCGTAAATCGCATTGTGTTCGGCCCGGTCAACGCAGGCGGGGTCATGCCCATTCCCGTGGCATCCAAGTGCGACCGGGATGAGAACCGGCGCAAGGTCCTCGCCAGCCACGATGAAATTTACGATGCCATCTCACGGAGCGATGCCGCCGCGGCCAAGAATGCGATGGAGCGTCACATCCAGGACATCATCGACAAAAGCTTGGGCGTCATGGCCCAGACGGGAAGCAGGCTGAATGCGCGGGAGCTGACCGACGAGGAGTTGGTATACAACGGCTGGGCGGCATTCGCCGCCCCGTCGCCGGGACCGCAGGCACGCTGAGCGAGGGAAGGGCGGCGCTCGCACGAGGCGTGGCTCCCGGCGCGGGCAAAATACAGTTGACCGGAAAAAATTGGCTGCATACTTTTGTATGCAGACTTTATCAAGCGGCCCGCTAACTTCCACTCCAACTACCAATGATTCAAACGACTCCCGCCGCCTTCGCCTGGCGGATGCTAGCGACGTGTGCGGCCTTTGGCGCCGCCTCTTCAGGTGCCTTCGCCCAGACCACTCCCAAAGAGACCAAAAACGAAGAGGTGCCGATCATCCTGTCTTCATTTGAAGTCAGCTCCACCCAGGGGAAAGGCTATACCTCCAGCAACGCGGCCACCGGATTCAAGACCAACGAGAATCTGCTGAAAATTCCACAGGCGGTGACTCTCGTGACCCGCGACTTGATCGACGACATCGGGGCCGTCGACTCCTCGAACATCCTGCAGTTCGCGGGCGTCTCCAATTTTTTTACCGGCGAATCGTTCGCCATGCGCGGCACCCGCATCAACTACCCCCTGCTCGATGAGATGCCCGACGGCGTGCCTTACCTGGACAACGTCAATCTCGACTCTTACACGGTCATGCGCGGGCCGGCGGCCACCCTTTACCTGAATGCCGCGCTCGGTGGCACGGTCCTCACGACCTCGAAATTCCCCCAGCAACGGGCCCAGTATTCCGTCACCGGCAAGGTCGACCAGCACGGCACCTACCGCGCCGAAGTCGACCTGACCGGTCCCCTGGCCACCATTGGTGATTTCAAATTCAGTTACCGGTTCGTGGCCGCGCGCCAGGACGGGGAAAGTTATTTCAAGAACGTCGTCGATCATCGCCAGGTGTTTCATCCGTCCCTCCAGATGACCTACAAGGGAACGGTCGTGCGCGTCGCCTACGACTACCAGCAGCTCGATCACATCCCCAACGCGAACAGCTTCGTGCAGCCCAACGGCAAGCTCTACACGGGAGCCGGCCGGGACGAAGCTTACTTCGCCCAAGGCGCCATGGAGAACTTCCACCGCCGCGGCGTCCGTCTCATCATCATCCAGAAACTCGCCGACAATTGGGAGGCAAAGATTGCCGGCACCCGCTGGTGGTTCTCCCGCCTGGGCTCCATCGTCTTCCCGTCGGGTGGCGTGAACTTCATCAACCAGACGATGACCTTCAACTCCCGCAAGAACGACCAGAAGCTCGACTTCTCCATCGCGCAGCTCGATGTGAACGGCAAATATCACCTTGGCCGCCTCTCGACCCAGACCACGTTCGGCGCGAGCTACAGCGATGAGGAGGGCGTCAACCGGATCCTCGGCTTCTCCGCGGCGGTTTTCCCCAGCCGAACCGTCCCGTTCAACAATCCGCGGCTCGATCAGATCACCGCTCCCCCTCTGAGCAACTTCAGCGCCGTCAACCCCGGCTCCAGGTCCACCACCTACCGCGGCAATGCCTATGTTCAGCAGACGATCGATCTGATTCCCGAGCGGCTGACCCTCGTGGCCGGGCTGACGCGGAGCAAAATCAAGATCAACA